>CAZYEF010000001.1:0-52649 GCA_964646375.1 uncultured Nitrospiraceae bacterium
AGCGTTTGGATGCGGTTTGCAAACCGGAAGAATTCGGAAAAAAGCCGCATCCATCGGAGAGTTTTGTGCCTAACTCATTGTAACAGTGCTGGTTTCCGTTTCTCATTAAATAGTATATGACGCGAAAAACGAGAATGCAAGCGAAACAGTATGAAGTGAAATCAATCGGCAGATGGGAAGAGGCGGGACCGGTGTTTTGCTTTCCGGCGACCCTCACCGGTACCGAAACGGCAATGGCCGGCGTGAGACAGCTCAGGCCGGCCATTGCCGAAGCGGAAACAGGGGTGGTTATTTCTGCAGTACCTCTATTTTGGCGGTTTTACGGGCCTCGTCAAGGTAGCTGGTTATGGCGGTGTTAAGCTTCTGCCGCTTCAGATGATCATCGATGCGGGCCCTGACGTCCTCGTAGGGTACGGTGGAGGCGGGCTTCTTATCAATGACCCTGATGATATGGTAGCCGAACTGGGTTTCCACGATGTCGCTGGTTTCGCCCGGCTTCAGGTTGAAGGCCGCCTGTTCGAAAGCCGGCACCATCTGCCCCTTGCCGAAGTATCCGAGATCGCCTCCCTGCTGGCTGCTGGGACAGGTGGAGAACTTCTTGGCCTGTTCCGCGAAATCGGCGCCTCCGGCCAGTGCCCTCTGAACGGTCCTGGCCTTTTCCTGCGCCTTTTTCCTGTCGTCGCTTGTGGCCTTGGCGTCGACACCGATCAGGATATGGCTGGCCCTGACCGATTCGCTCTGTTGGAACTTGTCGATATTCTGGTCGTAAAACTTTCTGCTCTCTTCATCGCTGACCGATACTTTGGCCGCAAAGTTCTGCTGGATGAAGTTTGAAATGATGATATCCCGGCGGGTGTATTCGCGCAGGTCGCTTTCAGTGATGCCGAGGGACTTGATCTGCTTCTGGAAATCCTGTTCGGTGGGGAAACGTTTCTTGCCCTGGCTCATTTTGTCCTCAACCTGTTTGTCAAGGTCCTTTACCGGCAGGTTCTGGCCAGCCTGATAGAGAAGCTCGGCTGAAGTCAGCTGGTTGAGCGCCTGCTGGTTGAACTCCTTCTCCTGTTCCGGCGTAATCTTGCTGTTGGGCTGGCTGGCCAGGAAGGCCTTCCTGATCCGCTGCAGCTCGGCGGAGTAGATGGGTCTGCCGTTTACCCGGGCCACGACCTCCTCCTTTGTCGTTGCGGGGGCGCCCGTTGCTGCTGTCTGTTGCGCTTCCTTCGGTGGTGCCTCCGCGGCCGACGCCGCCGAACTGAAGCATAAAATGGCAGCCAGTATGGCAAGCTGGGCGCGCAGGGTGAACTGTTTTGCGGTCATTGGTGATCTCCTCTTTGTTTTGCTGATGGTGTGGGAGCTATAGCATGTTTTTTGCTGTATGAAAAGCTAAAACTCGATTTTTAACAGGCAGTTGCCGTTGTCTGCGCTGATCTTGTCTCATTAGATGTCTTCTCCCAGGATCAA
Source organism: uncultured Nitrospiraceae bacterium (assembly GCA_964646375.1). Classification (GTDB taxonomy): domain Bacteria; phylum Nitrospirota; class UBA9217; order UBA9217; family UBA9217; genus JBAZLV01. The sequence continues at coordinate 1,459 of CAZYEF010000001.1, forward strand.
TCTGGCCTCTGAGGTGTAATCACCGTTCCCGTCACGGATGATCAGCGGCGGGAGCACGATGGTGGCTCCCTTTCGCCCCTTGGCCATTTCCGCCATGAACATCCCGCAGGGAGCGCCGGGGTTCCCGTGCACCATGCGCAGGCGCAGCAGGGAGAGTTTGAGACCGGCCGCCAGGTGGATCATTTCGGTCAGCCGGTCGGGATGGTAGATGAACCAGATCCGGCCCGAAGGTTTCACCAGGTATTTTGCCACGTCCAGAAATCCCGCGATGCCCGTTGTCGACTCGTGACGCGCCGTGTCCCGGCCGGTTCTGGGGCTGATCCTGCCGCTCCGGGGGGTGCGGAACGGCGGATTGGCGGTAACGACGTCAAAACTGGAAACGGGAAAGAGCCGCCTGATGTCGAGGATGTCGTGGTGGTAAAACTCCATCCGCTCCCCCAGCCCGTTGCGGCGGGCGTTCTCGCCGGCAAGTCCGGCCATAGCCCCATTGCTGTCCAGCCCTATGGCCGTGGCGGAGCCGAAACGCCGGCAGAGGATCAGCGGTATGATGCCGGAACCGGTGCCCAGGTCGGCGATGCGGGCGTCGCCGGCGCAGGAGACGAAATCGGCCAGGAGCAGGGGATCAAGGGAAAAGCGGTAGCCGTGGCGGGGCTGGGCGATTGTCAGATCGTATCGCCGCAGATGGTCCAGGGTGAGCTCCTCACCCGTGATCCGTGACTGGTGGCTCGTGAGCAGAGAGCTTGCCATGCCTTATCTCCTCACTCTTCACTCCTCACCCTTTTCCCCCTCACCAGTTCCCGCGCCAGCATGGCCGAGAACAGGGCGAATGAAGTCAGTGTCAGGTATTTGCCGATCCTGAAGGGGAGGGGGTCGAAGCGGAATTCAACCCTGTGGGTTCCCGGTGTGAGATAAACTCCCCGCAGGATGTGGTTAACCGTTTGGATTTTTGCAGGTTTCCCGTCGATTCGCGCTGTCCACCACCGGTATTGTTTTTCTCCCAGGACCAGCAGACAATTGGCGGAAGGAGTTGCCGTGACTCGGATCAGGTTCGGAGTGTACAGATCGACATGGGCGTTTCCGGCCCCCGGCATGCCTTTCGTAAATGGGGGCAGGGGTAACGGAGGGGGTGTCTCTACCAGAGCGACACGTGAAGGATCGAAATCCGCCGAAGAGGACAGAATGGCCAACCCTTTTTGGGTATCAGCCGCTATCTTGACCGCGGGAACAAGCCATGCCTTGGGCAGGACGGTGCGGTTTTCCAGGACCAGGCTGCCGGTTGAAGAAGTGAAAACCGGCGTGTATTTCCCGGACAGTTGCGTCCTCTGCGCCTCGTAATCCGCCGCGGAAATAACCAGATAGCGGAGGTTCATGATGTCGGGCATGGCGCCCATGGGATTGAAGGCTTCGAGGAATTCCCGATAGCGTTTCTCGCTGATGGTGACGTAGGCGGAAATGTTGGGGAAGCCATAGTCGGCGTAGTAGTGGGAACTTACGGTATCCATGGGCTGCATCCGGTAGAGCCCCATGCGGGGTTCGAGGTAATCCACGATGTCGTTTCGGGCTGCTTTCCGGTCGGCTGGTGGTGGAGTCGTAAGCACCAGAAAACGATCATTGACCCGCCACAGGTCGAAGAGGAGCAGAAGCATCAGCAAAGGGGCCAGAACGCGCGTGGAGAGGCGGCCATAATACCATGCCGTAAGGAGCCCGAGATTGAGCAGGCAAAAGCCGGAGGCCAGGCCGGCTTCGCCGATCATGTTGCGGTAGCGTTCCTCGATCAGCGAAATATCGTTCTGGTAGCGGGTGGCCTGATTGATCGCTCCCCGGGCCAGTTCCAGCACGCTTTCGGGGTTAATGATCAGATAGAGCCAGAAGCCGGCAAGCAGCGCGGCAGTAAATCCGCATATGGACAGCCAGCTGCGCAGAACGCCGCGGTCGGTGTTTTCGTCGAGCAGGGCCTGGAGTCCCATGCTCGCGAGGACCGAGGCGCCGAAGGCAAACAGAAACAGGATCATCTTGGGAACCCGGAATGTGGAAAAGCCGGGAAGATGGTCGAACAGAAAACGGTAGACGAACGTATATTTCCCCAGGGCCATCACCAGGGTCAACGCCATGAGCAGGGCAAAAAACCGGCTGTGCCGGTCCCGGCGCGCCATGAATCCGAGCGGCAGCAGCAGCAGCGGCAGCAATCCGAGATAGTCGCTGGTCTGGGTGAAATGCATTCTGCCCCAGTAGTAGACCTCACCCCGTTTGGGGGTATCCCCCTCCTCCTGGCGCGACAGACCCACCAGTCCGGGAACGGCATAGGTCAGGAGCTCTTCCGGAGGCATGGACCAGCTCATGCCCTCCTCATGGCTCATGCCGCCACCGCGCTCCGACTGCTGCGACCAGCTGAACAGCGGCGCGAACGACATGGCTATGGTGGCAAAGAAAAGCAGCATCATCACCAGGGCCAGCAGGGTGTCCCGCATCCAGCCGGGGCGTGATTCCGGCTGCGTCGTAAGTTGCCAACCGGTCTGGAAAAACCAGTACAGGGCAACCGCCAGGCAGGTGTAGAACGATATCTGCCAATGCATGGTGAAGAACTGGATCGCCAGCAGCAGCGCCGTCATGGCGTAGTGAAAGAAACGCCTGCCCGAGACGGCTTTTTCCAGCATCAGCAGTATCCAGGGGAACCAGCAGATCGCCTCAAGTTTCTGAATGTGCCCCGCGTTGATCAGGGTCAGATTTTCCGCTCCCAGCGAGAAGACGATACCCGCAAGGAATGCTCCGGCCCGGCTTATTCCGATCATGCGGCAATAGCGGAAGGTTCCCAGACCTCCCCAGACCAGGGACAGCGCGGCCAGCCAGGCGATGCTGGCGGGAAAAGGGAAGAAGTGCTGGATCAGATAACGGTGAAACAGCAGCCCGATGGCATTCCAGCCGCCCTCCAGGGTCCGTCCGCCATCGCTGAGCGGCTCCCAGTTGGCCTGGAATATGCCGGGCAGGGAGCGTATGTAGTCCGATACGCTCTGGTCGTGAACCCCCTTTGCGGCCCAGAAAAACTGGGTAATCACGTCCGAGGCCCTGATGATCCGGTCCGTGAACAGCAGCCGCTGCAGGAACAGGATCACGATTGCCCCCAGAAGCAGCATCCAGAACCGGTCTTTACGGCACAGCGCGCCGAAATCTTTAAGCACGGTCACTCCTTTGTGTCCCGGGTTGCGATTTTGCCTGCAGGTCGAGATAGATCTCCTCGTACCGCTCCAGCATGCCGTCGATGGTCAGCCCGGCCAGGAATTTCCGCCCCTGTTCGACCATATTTTCGGAGCGCTTCCGGTCGGTGAGGCAGGTGACAATCCGGTCGGCCAGGAGTCGCGTATCGGCAAGTGGGAAAACGAATCCGCTTGCACCGTCCCTGACCAGTTCCGGATGCCCTCCCACGTCTGAGAGCACCGGCGGAACACCGGCCATGGTGGCTTCGGCGACCACGATGGGAGTTGCCTCGATTTCCGAGGGCAACACCATTACCCTGCCGCGGCCGTAGGTGCGGTACACTTCGTCCCTGGGCATGCCGTAGCGGAACTCCACCGGCAGCCCTTTGGCCATCAGGCGGGCCAGTGCCTTGGCGTACCAGTAGTCTTTGCCGATAACCATCAGCCGCGCGTCCGGCACTTTCTCCACTACCAAGGGCAGAGCCTTCAGCAGCTTTGGCAGTCCCTTGCGGAAGAAATCCCCGCCCACGAACAGGATCAGGTTCTCCCGCTCTTCCCAGGGCCGGACCTGAATGCCGCTGTAGTCCAGGCCGAAATAAAAATTCAGGTATTTGTTCGGGTGCCGGTAGCGGTCGAAGAGATACTGCCCGTGGAGCACGATGCCGTCGATGTGGCGGAACAGCAGGCGGTAACGAAGCCAGCGGTACTTCTGGATCAGAAGACGCAGGGGAAAGTCAAGACAGAAAAAATGGTAGTAACGGAGCCAGTAGTAATCGTGAGCGTCTACCAGCAGAGGACAGCGCAGTCCGCGCGCCACCTGGAAAGTCAGGTGTTTCAGGTCGGTGCAGTGGGCCACATCCCAGGGTTGCTCCAGGTCCGCCGGGGTGCGGTAGACTCCCACGCGATGGCGCTTGGAGAGTTCCCGCAGCAGGTTGGCTTCGAATGTTCCGGCGCCGGTCAGGGATTCGGCGTTTTTGGTGATGAGCAGTATGTTCATGGGTTCCTGTTGTGACGTTATTTTTCAGCTGCTCCGCCTGACCGCAGTTTTTTGATGAAACGGTAAAGCGGCGATCTGGTGGAGCGGAAGGCCAGGAGTGCCAACGGCCTGCGCCAGCCGTGATAGAGCTTCGGATGATTGGCAACGATCTTCCGGAACATGGCCAGGCGGCGCGCGTCGTCCATGGCCCGGTTCATGGATGACTCCCTGACCCGGTAGCGGAAGAGCGTCTCCGGGATGCGGTATGCCGTTCGCCCCAGTTCCAGAAGCGAAAGCCAGAAGTCCCAGTCTTCGCAGCCGTACACCATCTCCGGGTTGTAGCCTCCTACCCGTTTCCAGTCCGATCTGCGGAACAGGGCCGTGCAGAAGATCAGGTTGGAGACCAGCATGCCCCAATGGGAAAAAAGCGGGGCATTGATCGGACCGCTCCGGTCGCCGAACAGTTCTCCCCGGCAGTAGACGACGCCGAGCGAGCTGTCTCGCTCCATGCGCTCCAGAGCCAGTTCCAGATAGGTCGGGGCGATGCAGTCGTCGGCGTCCAGGGGAAGGATGAATTCGCCCCGGGCCTTTTCGATGCCTGTGTTGCGCGCCATGGCCAGCCCCCGGTTCTCCGTCCTGATCACCATGACTCCCGGGCGGTTATAGCTGGCGAGGAGTTCGTTCGTTGCCCGATCCGTGGAACCGTCATTGACCACGATGATTTCGAAATCCCGGCGGGTCTGGGCCAGGACCGAAGCCACGGCCTCGTCCAGCCACGCGCCCTGATTGTAGCAGGGGATGATGACGCTGACTTTTGGCTGCCTCTCCATAGCGCTCATCTGTCGTTGCCCAGAGTACGCCGCCACTCCTCGCAGAATGAACTCCCGCCGAAAACGGCGCGGGCATAATCGTAGGCGGAGCGTGACATGTCGGATAGTCGCCGCCGGTCGGAGCAGATCCGTTCCACGATGTCACACATGACGCTGACGATCCGGTCCTCCTCGGTTTCGCTGACCAGCCAGCCGTTGATACCGTCACTTACGTGCTCGGGAATGCCGCCCACCGCCGTGGTGAGCGGCACAACCCCATGGGCCATGGCTTCCATGATCACCAGCGGGAATCCCTCGCGGCTTGAGGTAAGCAGCAGCAGGTCCGCATCGTCGTACAAACGCGCCATCTCGGCAGGATCGGCGATTTCCCCCATCAGGGAAAAGCAGGCCCGGTCCTGGGGCTCTACCGCGTAAGCCACGTCTCCAACCAGCAGGAAATCCGCGTTCAGGCTCCGATTGCGGCATTGCGCCGCCAGGCGTCCCACCAGGCGCACCCGTTTTTCTTCGCTTCCCCGTCCGACGTACAGAATGGTGAGGCGGTTCCGTTCCGTCTTGACGGGATAGGTGTCCGGCACCGAAACCCTGTTGACGATGAATCTGATTCTTCCGCTAAGTCTCTCCGGCATGCCGTGCTCGCGGTACAGTTGACGAAGGTCGGCGCCGGTTTTGGCATTGATCACGACCCGGCAATCCAGCATCGGCGCAGTTGTGAGGCTGTATTCTTCAATTCCGGCGCCGAAAGCGTGGAGCAGATCCACTTTTCTTATGTCCGGCCGCAGATGCGGGAGCAGCAGGTAATACACCAGGCTGTTGCCTCCCAAAACCACCGCATTGCGGTGACGGTTGATGAAACCGGCCAGAATTCCGATGCTGAAGGGATAGGCATACTTGCAGAACATCCAGCAGTTGAAAGTCCGGCCTCCCCTGAAAAATGCCCTGAACTTTTCATTGTCGGATTTTTTGGTGAAAACAACCCAGGGTCTTTCCCGCGAAAAGCATTCGACAATATCGGCGTGCACCCTCTCGGCTCCTCCGACGTGGCAGAAAGGGAAAAAGAAGAACAGGCCAGAAGAATTACGGAAAGGGAGGCAATAACCGACCAACTTGGCAATGGCAATAATTATCCGGATTGGAAACGAAGCGTTGAGCCGGGTAATGTTCATGTCGGTGAGAAGTGCCATAGGCTACTGTGATCGTTTCTGCCTTTCAGGATTCATCGCGGTTGCCAGAGAGTTGTTGATTATCTGTACGGATGCGGTGCACATCCGTTCAACGCTGAACTCGCTTTTTACCCGGTTCCGCAGGGCTGAACCGTAGCTTTTGCGGAGTTCCGGGTCAGCCATGAGAAGCTTGATTTTCTCCGCCATCCCCACATGGTCGCCGACCGGGGTCAGAAAGGAAGCTCCCTCGGCTCCGACCGCTTCCCTGATGCCTGGTATGTCCGTTCCCGCAACCGGAAGCCCCGCGGCCATTGCCTCGAGGACCGCATTGGGACATCCTTCGGAAATTGCGCTGTGGACACAGAGATCGGAAGCATGCAGCAAGCCTGAGACGTCATTGACCATTCCCAGCAAACGGATGTTATCTGTCAGGCCAAGTTCGTCGATCAGGTGTTGCAATCCGGTTACACGCCCATCCATTTTTCCTGCCAGCAGCAGAAAAGCCTTCCGCCCCTTCGAAGTGGCGTATTCCGAAACCTCCTGCCATGCACGGGCCAGCGTCAGATGATCCTTGTACGGCCCAAGGTTGGCAAGCATGCATGCCGCAAAGGCATTGGCCGGCAATCCGAGACGGCTTCGCCATTGTTCCCTGTCTGCCTCGGGAGGCGAAAGAACAATGCCGTTATGAATCACATGAGTCGGTTTCCCGCTGAGATCGTAACTCTTGCGCAGAAAATCCATTCCGCATTCGGAATTGCTGATAAAGACCGGAGTTTTCCCGACGGCGGTCCTGTGCCACGGATTCCCTGTCAGCAACAGGCCATGGTCCCGCTGATTCCAGATGCAGAGGCGGGCAGAGCTGTAACGCCAGACAAGACCGCACGCCACATTTGGAAGAGTGTAATAAGGCATCAAAATTTCGGCGGAATTTTTCTTCAGGTGCCTTGACAGACGAAAAAGTTCCCATACCCGGTGCGGCCGGATTCGGGACCAGCGGAATCCCATCCCCTCCCACGGAATTCCATATTCGTCGCATAATTCCGATACGCGGCCCGGCTTTCTGCTGAGAGCAAGCACCCGAACGTCGGCATGGCATGTATCCTTCAGATACCGGCCAAGCAGCAGCCCCTGGCGTTCGGACCCCCCGAGATCGAGACAGCCGAAAACGAACAGGATTCTGCGTCCCTTCAGCAAATTCCGGTTTGCGACCACGTCAGTCGCCCTTTCCGCGGGCTACTTCGGCGATGAACTCCTCCGCCTGGGCTTCTTCGGGCCACATCTGCCCCTCATGCCAGACAAGATTCGAATCCCAATGTCCCGGGCAATTGTACACGGCCCGATCGACAAAGGTATAGCTGATTTCACAGATTACCGGCCTGCCCATCTTGTAGAGAAAGTCGTACGCCATGGTCTGGAAACGGGCTTTTGACGATGTGGCGAATGCAATTTTAATGCATTCCGTATCAATATTTTCCGGAGCATAATCCAGGTTGCCGCTTCCGGAGGCCCTGAAATCTCCGGGTCTGTTCAGCCTTCGAAAGGCAAACGCCCGATCTCCGATAACCGTAACTCTGGTGTCGGAAAAGTTGTCCGGCAGAAATTCCTGGAAATACGCATAACCGAATTCCGGTTTCCACCAGAAGTCCGGCAGGCGGGGATAGACGCCGGTCAAAAAATAACGGAACGCATCGTACGGCCGGTACATTTTTGCCCGAAGCGCCCGAAACGTCTTCGGAATCAGGTTGTTTCCATATTCGTTCATGGTCATGGGAAACATTCCCTGGGTGAACATGCGGCGGATAAGTTTCAATGCTTCATTTCTGGATTCAATCTTGAGGACGTTTGATGCCCCGGCTCCGACTGAGAGCTTGAATACCACCGGATACTGGGCGTTTTCCGCCCATCCCTCGGCGGCCGCCTTTTCCCAGAAGATCCATGATTCGGGAACCGGGGCGGCGATTGCCCGCAGCAGGTAATACTGGGATACCTTGTCGTCAAAATGCCAGGAAGTGCTGATTGACGGAAAAACGGGAAGATGCAGATAGGTTTCAATGGTTTGCAGTATATTCCTGACCGATTGCTTGTCCTGTTGGATGTGAAACCAGCGCCACATGATGCCGTCACAGGGTTGTGCCTGTTCCAGGAAATCGGGCGCCAGGAGATTGAGCTTGCGAACCTCGACGCCTCGAACTCTCAGGAATTTTTCCCATTTTCCGGAAAAACTTTCGCCCCACATATTGTCGGGATGGATTCCGATTATCATGTCCTAGCTTTCCGCCGTCTTTTCAATGTGGCCTCGCCAGCCGGATGACGCGGCAAAATTACCACCGAAGTCGCGACTCAACTCTTCCGGGGAAATCTCCCTGCCATTGCAGACTATACGGCAATCTTCGGGAGCTAATCCCGTAAGCGGGTATCGGAAATTGCCGAACGCTTCCCGCACGGTGGGAATTTTCCGGAAATCGAAACGCATGAGAGCGGCGTGGACCAGATCGGCAAAGGCCGAAGAGCAGGCGAATGTCAGCGCGCCGAGCAAGACGGGGCGAGGCGCGAGGGGGCCATCGCCTTCGCCTGCGACGATGGCGTCAACAAGTGAATAGACTTTCCGTTGCGGACTGTCCGATATTGTGCCATCCGGCCGGCCATACAGGAGCAAACGGTTGAGGTCCAGGGTCATGCGCCAGACGGTGTCATTGCCATGCCATCCGCCCTCGATTTCCGGGTTGCCGACAATGCCCTGTATTTTAAGGAGAAGATCTGAATATTTGAGCCATTTCGAGCAGCGCTCCGCGCCGATTGATCGGTTTGCCTCGTCCAGACAGCGCTCCGCCATTTTTTTGACCGGCGAGTCTCCCGGATAGCAGTCGCCCCCCCGCGCCGATCCTCCAATTCTGTGGTGGGGCAGGTATTCCTTGTTGCCATTGATTCCCACGATGTTTTTCAGTGCTGCCGTGAGTCCGGCTTTTTTGTGAGTCTTCAGTTTCGGGAGGCTGATGACGACGTCGGCCTCGAAAGGTTCGCGGCAGAGCAGGTATTCATGTTTGCCGGGCAGATGATGTTTCTTCAGCTGGTCCGGGTCGTAACAGGTGATGCGAAAACGACTGTCGGGTGTGGATACGGGATCCAGGAGGCTGTCCCTGCCCAGATCGAAAAGGATGTAGTGGGCGTCGCTCCTGACATTTGTGTCCTGTCCCTCGACAAGGCCTCCGGGACGCAGGACGGTTCGTCTGAAGTCGATGACCTCAACCGGGCAATCAGCTATTTTGTTCAACTCTTTACGCCAGCTTTCCGGCGCAACTCCGTCAAAATCGCATAGCTGAACGGGCGCGTCGCCAATGATGACGCGTCCCGGTTTCGCCTTGAGAATCTCCTTCAGCGCGGCGGTTATCAGGTTCGGATGGGTCACAAGGCATTCATTGCCATACCCGCCGAAGTTTTTGTGCGCCACCCAGTTGGGTTTCAGAAGAACCGTCATGCCTTCTTCGACAATGTCTTTGAATGGAGCCCCGGGATCTCGCTTCCCGCAACCCGCATCACGGAGTAAGCTTCTGATTATTCCGCACAGATCGTCGATGTTGTCGTAACTACTCTGTTCCTGTCCGGAAGAAAATACGGTGACCAGATTTTCGGGGCATCCGTCAACCATTGACAGCTCCGGAATTGTTTTGCCGTTTCGCGCCTGCGACATAAATGAATGGAGATGTCATGGGATTCCCCTTGAAACTGCGTGTCGCCAACATGATTCCATCGATGATTCTGGAACATGTCCTGATGATTGGCAAAAGAATAATGTCCAGTCTCGGAAATCTCTGCTCGATTCCCCAGGCCACGATGCCGGGTGAAAAAAGGCCCTCGTAGCTTGAAGTGATGTTTTCCATTACCTGTTTGACGTGGGCTTGTTCCAGTTCGCGCCTGGAGATTATCCTGTGTTTCGACAGCAATCCGGGCTGATAAAGATACGCCATCAGGCCATGGATTGAACGAAGATTCGGGATCTCGGTCACAAGGGTTCCGCCGGGACGAACGAATTCCCATAATCGGGGTAAAATTTCATCCAGGCTGCTGAAATGTTCAACAAGCCCCAAAGAATATACGAAATCGAAGGTTCCGATAACCGCGGGGTCAACCCTCAGAATGTCTTCACAGAAGATCACTCCACTAACTCCTGCCGCCTTCAGGTTGCTCCTCGCCAGTTCACAGCCTGCCTCGGAATAGTCGATACCAAACGCCTTGACGCCGAATCTTCGGGCCAGAAAAGGTAACCAGGTGGAGTTGCCGCATCCGATTTCCAATATGCTGAGTGGTTGCGCCTTCGTGATCTCGCCTGCCAGAAAATGTTCAATGACCAGATCGGTGTAGCTTCGTGGCCTCCAGGAGTCGTGCTGCTCCCGGGAAGCGCAGTAGATTGAATTCCAATGAGATTTACCGGTAATATCTTTCCGCCCCATGCCTGTAATTCCAATGTTGGTTTGGTTGTATGTATGAAATGCTGTACGGCCTGATTAGAGCGTGACGGGCTATCTGTAATGTTTTCGTCGGCCTGGCTTTTCAGCCATCCCCTGATTACCCCGAAAACTGGCAGGTTAAAGCCTTTGTCAGCATGTTGGCCGTCCGTCTGAGCGGCCGGTAGCAGTAGCATGCCCCATGTGCCGCCACCCAGTATGAGATGAGTGATGACAGTACGGCTCCCATTCCTCCCAAGCGGGGAATCAGGACAAAATTCAGCGCAACATTAACAAATGCTCCGAGGCACGTGACGAAAAAGAGCACGCGCGACCAGTTCATGGCCAACAGGTAGGCATTCCTTGCCACGGTGAGATTCGCAAACAGTCCGGCCCACACAAGCAGGGCCAGCATCGGGCCGGCTGCGGCGTATGCCCTGCCGAACAGAAGATCGATGATCCATCCCGAACAGAAAGTCACCGGTACCGCAACGGCATACCCCATGAAAGTCATGAGGTTATACAACCTTTGCAGGCGCCTGTAAAATTCTTCCTCATCGGACTGCCTTGCCTTGATTATATTGGGAAATACGGAAGAAACTACTGCTGTCGGAATGAAGTACCATATTTCGGCAACGCGCACGGCCGCCGCATAGATTCCCACTTCCCTGTCCCCGATCATTTGTCCCAGCATGACCTGGTCCACCCTTAGATAGACCATGAACACGATTCCGGAAAGAACAAGCGGCAGGCTTTCCTTCAGTAGCATTCTGATTTTTTCCGCCCGTACGTTCCAGCGGCAGACTGATTGTCCGTTAATGCGGTAAACAATAAGGAGTCCCATGGCGCCCAGGACCAACTCGATGGCGTTTGCCACCGCAAAGGCTATGAGCGAAGCCTTGATCAGGATAAGCACAACTTTGACCGCGGCGCTGAATATAAAGGCGCCATTTTTTGCCATTACCACATATCGGGATTTTACTTCGGACTGAAACCAGAGGTCTATCGCATCGAAAGCCTGAAAAATCAGTGCGACGCCTGCCAGCGCCACAAGCATGTGAGTAGTTGATTCTTCCGGCCTGATGATAATAATTGTCAGTATGGCTGCGGCAAGGGAAATGCTGCCGGAAAGTAACCGGAGAAAAAAGGTGGCGCCGAGAAGACCTTCCTGCTCCTCCGGAGTGCGCACCAGTTCTCGAACGACGATTGATTCAAGGCCCATGAGCGCAATTGCGAGGAAGAGAGTGACAAATGAACCTGCGAAGCTGAGGAGACCGAACTGGGATGGGCCGAGGTATCTGGCGACCCATACGCCGACAATCAGCCCAAGTCCCATTCTGACAATCTTGTCGGCAAAAAGCCAGCCGGTATTGTCAATTACCCGTTGCAGCTCATGACGATTCTCAAGCCGTTTCCTGATGAATTGCGGCAGGAATCGCGTCCAGGTTTTATGCATGGCGTTCCGTCACCTAGTTGTTCCAGTTCTCCCGGTACCACCGGTAGGCCGCCGCGATCCCGTCGCGCAGGCGGGTCCTGTGGCGCCACCCCAGTTCATGGATCCGTGAGATGTCGGCCAGCTTGCGCGGCGTACCGTCCGGTTTGTCCCGGTCGAATACCAGTTCCCCCTCAAACCCTACGATTTCCTTTACCGTCAGCGCCAGGTCGCGGATCGAGATCTCATCCCCGGAACCCACATTGATCAGCGCCGGCGCGGCGGGATCGTTCAGCAGGGAGTCGTAGCGCCCGTCGTCCAGGTTCATGAGGAACAGGCAGGCCTCTGCCAGGTCATCCACATACATGAACTCCCGCAGAGGGGCGCCGGTCCCCCAGATGGTTACCGTCTTTGCGCAGCTCTGTTTCGCTTCGTGGAATTTTCTGATCAATGCCGGAAGTACGTGGGACTTTTCCAGGTCGAAGTTGTCGTTCGGACCGTAGAGGTTGTTGGGCATGATGGCCAGGTATTTCGTGCCATACTGGCGGTTGTAGGAGCGGCACTGGTAGATGCCGGCGATCTTGGCCACGGCGTACGCGTCGTTGGTTGGTTCCAGAAGGCCGGTCATGAGGTACTCCTCCCTGAGCGGCTGGGGGGCCAGTTTGGGGTAGATGCAGGTGCTCCCCAGAAAGAGCAGCCGTTTCGCGCCGTTCAGCCAAGCCTGGTGGATGATGTTTCCCTGAATCTGCAGGTTGTTGTGGATGAATTCCGCGGGATAGGCGCTGTTGGCAATTATGCCGCCAACCTTTGCGGCGGCCAGGAAGACGTATTCGGGTTTTTCCGACCGGAAGAAACTCTCCACGGCCAGCTGGTTGCGCAGATCCAGTTCGGCGCTCGTGCGAAGGAGCAGATTTTCATGCCCCATTGACCTGAGCCCGCGGACAATTGCCGAACCGACCATGCCACGATGTCCAGCCACATATATTTTTGAATCTCTGTTCACGTTCCTTCTCCTTGATGTCGAATCTGCCCATGCAACAATACATAACCTGGATACGTGACGCCTCCAGGCCTTCGCTAGTCCGGAAGGCCTCTGCCTTTGCGTTTCACAAGATAACCGGCAGCCCGGCGGAGGACCGGCGGAGTGAGCGGACAGCCGCGGCACGGCGGCGTACGGGCCCCGGCTCTACCGGCCACTTCGGCATTCCGGCGTCACGAATCTAGGATAAAATGCCCCCTTTGGGGGCAATACCGGCGTATTCCCGTCGGGACCCGGTCGCGGAGTCATTGCCGGAGCCGGGTATGCCGGCCGGATGCGGCGCGGACGCGAACAAGCTGCCGCCGCGGAATCCAAATATATAGCATAGTTCACTGTTGACGACACTAAATTTTCGTCGTGGCGCGGGCCGCTGGGGTCAATTGCTCGAGATTCTGGCGCTCCTGCCCGATGAGATGCCGCTGAAACGTATCCGTCCGAGATATTCGCCGTTGCGGTAGAGGGATGCTTCTCCGGCCGGGAGGTTTAATGCGCTGGTGTTTGTCATGAGCGAGGAGAAGGATGGCGTGAAGCCGGTCCCGAAGCGAACGTCCCTGATCGGCAGGGTGAACTCCGCAAGCCTGGCAAGGGTGCCGGCGGGAACGGGAAGCGAGACGGATGTCACGCCTGCGGCAAAGGCATCAGGGCTTGCCCGCCGCAGATAGCCAGGAAACTGGCCGTTGAGTCGACCGTAGAGGGTCAGTACGGCTTTTTCCCCATCGGAGACGCGGAGGTCGTAGCACGGCTTCCAGGCCTGGTCGGCGATGGCGAAAGAGAACCTGGCGCGGCTGTTCCCGGGTGTAACCCCCACTCGCGCGGTTGTCCCGTTCCTGCCGGCGTCTTTCCGGATTCCGGCGATGCGGGCGTCAAGCTGTCGCATTTCCCGGGTCGTCCTGCGGCGGGCCGTGTTGACCGCCTCCAGTTGGGCAATGGCAAAATCCGTCCCCTGGCGGATGGACTGCATCGGGTCGGGGTTGGTTTTTGTCCTGCGTGGAGACTTGCTGCTCTGGGATCTGAGGGTGGCCTTGAATATTGCCTCGCGTGTGGTCAGGGCCTGGAGGCGGTCTTCAAGAAGGTTTCTCCGTTCCAGCAGGTTTTCGAGCTCACGCTCACCCCTGGAATCTTTCCTCGGCGGCAGCAGCTCTACCCGCCGTATGGCCGTTTCTCCCACCGGCTTCACGCGCAGGCTGTTTTCAATCATCCCCGACGGCAGGGGAAGCTCGATAATCCCCCTTACCGCTGCTGCCTCGATTTCGGCGACCGCGCCATCGGAAAAAAAAGTGATGGTTCCGCCCGTTGCCAGGGCCTCGGAGGCAGATATCATTATCATGAAGAAAACGCACAATGTCTGATTCATGCTACACTCCTTCTGCCCCGACTCCATGACGGGGAGGTTGATATCCGTTGACAAACGGCCGGTTGCGCTCGTAATGGTATCAGGCTATAATCCGGCATACTTAAATGGTTCGGGGAGCTGTGCCTATGGATTTCGATGATGAAGTATCGGTCAAGGACATAGTCAATTTCCACATCAAGATCAACAACGCGCCCAGAGCAAACAAGGCTCTTGCCAGGTTGTCATCCAAAGACAAGGTGGCGGCGTTCAACATTATTGATTTTTCCACGGCTCATCGTGATTTCAAGATTGAGGTCGCCAAATATTTCGTCTACGACCTAGATCCCAGGGTGCGCCGCAAGGCGGAACTCATGCTTGAAACCCTGGTGCCGGGGTGGGTTTCGGATCCGGGAGAAAGCATTCTGGCGCTGCTCAAGTCCGCGGGCGGAAAGGGAGTGGCCAAACGCAACGCCGCGGTCAAGTTTCTTTTCGGAGTCATTGACGCCAAGAGCCTGCGGGATACCTTCCTGACCCTGCTCAACAGCCGCAACCGTGCGCACATGGTTGAAATTATCGAAATTCTGGAGGAGTACATCGATTCATCCAGCGACGAGGCCGAACAGGTAAAAATTTTCGACGGTTGTCTTGATATCGTGCTTTCGGATGACGCCGAGCAGTCGGTCAAACATCATGCCTGTAACCTCCTGAGCGTGTTCTTCAAAAAAGTCGCCACTACCCAGTTGGGTGAGATACTGCATAAGAAATATATCGAACGCCAGGTGGAAAAGGCCGAAAGTATCCATCGTTACGTCTGCAGCGGCGCGACCGGACTCAACGCCTATTTTCTCGAGGATCTGGTGCGGCCGCTCAACGAGGGGGGCAGGATCTATCAGCTGAAAATGGTCAACTATTTTGGCTTTGTTCTGGAAAAGGTCAGGGATCCCGCGGTGGTTGACACGGTTCTCGATACCTACCCCGATTACTGGAGCCAGAGCGAACCGTCAAAGGAAGAGAAGATCAGCAGCATCTGCAGGCGCATCAGGCAGGCTCTGGAAGAGCTGTGGGAGAATACTCCGGACGGGGAAGTGCGCGAACGGATCATCGGGATCAGGTATGACGAAATCCAGAACAAGAGGGAGCTGCTGGAACAGATCAGGGGCAGGCTCGAAGACGATACGCTCGTTGACGAATCAAAGGAAAAAATCTCCATGATGCTGAGGTGTTTCCTGCATCCGGGAGAGGAGGACGCACTCAAGTTGCAGGCGGCCCACCTTCTGCTGTTTTCGTTGGGGGACCACGACAGTTGTACGGCGGCTTTGGACTATGTGAAATGCTATTCCGAACAGAGGAACCTGAACTCGGCCGAACGGGGAAGCATAGCCGAGGTGATGGGACAGCTTATGGAAAGAGATGATTTGAGTCCCCTCCTGCGCGATAGGGCGCGCTATCTGCTGTTTATGGTCGCCCCCCAGCGTGTCACCGGAGAGGATCAGCAGGACGCGCTGTTCCAATACCTGCGGGAGATCATAGATGGCCGTGGCCTCGGCAGCGACAGGGCCGAGGAGAAGGCGCGTCAGTCGCTGGAGGCCCTGCTTCCGGTGGTCGCATCCGAGGAATTGCGCAATGTGGCGCAGTATCTGGAGTTCAAAATCAAGAAGCGTCCCTCCGGTGTGACGGCAAGACCGGTGTGAGACGCTGCCTCGCCGCACTCAGACGGCTCGGGAATCGTTGCCGCCGGCGCGCCTGGTGAAACGTAGAAACGTGGGCAGATCAATCCAGAAACGCCGCCAGCTGTCGGGAGATTTCCATATCATCGATGCATATCCCAGAATCGTCCTCCCCCTGGAAAAGTACCTCCGGTAAAACTCAAGGTGATGCCTTTCCAGGGAATCCCTGGTAAACCCATCAGGAATGAAAGTGAAATTGGCTGCATTCATCAGTTCCCAGTTTTCATCGAACCTGCCGAATCTGTTAATGTCCTGATACATGGGAGATCCCGGGAACGGGGTCAGCTTGGACAGGTTGAAGTCGTCAAGCGGCAGGCTGAACACATAATCCATGCTTCTCCGAACACTCTCTTCGGTTTCTCCCGGCAAACCGAGCATGAAAAGACCTTTGACCCGTATCCCGTGATTTTTTATCAGAGCGATCATGTCCCGTATGTTTTCCAGCGGATTTTGCATCGGACTGGTTGACAGATAGGAACGATGCCGTTTCAGAAGCGCGGGATCACCCGTCTCGATGCCGATGCTGATCATCCAGCACCCCGCCTTTTTGAGCATTACAAGCATTTCCGAATCCAGTTGTTCCGTCCGGGCCGCGCAGTTGAAGGTCATCCTGTTGCCGGATTCGATTTTGATTCTGCAGAAGTCAAGCACGCGTTTTCTCTGCAGGGTAAAGGTGTCGTCATAGATGTTCACATGCCTGATATTGAAACGCTGCTGCAGATGGTTCAGATATTGCAACATGTATTCGGGAGAGTTGTAACGGTAGGTGTTGCGGAATACGGAACGGTCGCAGTAGGAACAGGTATAGGGGCAGCCCCGGCTGGTGATAATCGTGGTGTTCGGAGCCTTGGGGTAGCTAAAAATGGGAAGACGGTAACTTCCTGGAAAACCGTGCAGTTTTTCGTAGGCCGGAAATGGCAGGCTGTCCATGTCAATCAGCTTCCTGCGAAAGCCGTTGAAGATGATCTCCCCCCCATCACGGAATACGAGCCCTTCGATGGAATTCAGGTTGACGCCATCCGCCTCAACCAGTTCCCGTAAGGTCTCTTCACCCTCACCCACAACCCCATAATCAATAACAGGGTAATCCTCAAGGAGGCGTTCGCGCAGGGAAGACATGTGGACCCCTCCGAACACGATCTTTGCGGTCGGCAGGGTGTCCTTTACCTTGTTTGCAAGGCGAATCCCGTCCAGAAAGCTTGACGTCGTTGTTGAAAAGCAGACAAACTCCGGCCTTTCGCTTTTCAGACAGGAATAGATCCTGTCGTCCAGTCCGGGAAAAGCAAAGCAGTCGTGAACCGTTGTCTTGTGGCCGCTCTTTTCCATCCAGGCTGATAACGAGAGGAGGCCGAGGGGCGGCATGATGTTAACCACCCGGGTGATGTTACGGTCTCCGGGGGTCCAGTTTTCACCTTGGGGGTGAATGAACAGAATCGTTTTCTGGGTTGTCAATGAGCACTCCTTTAAGAGGGCGGTTTGTTGCATTGGAGATCCGGAACATGGCAATATGACGGAGCAAACGATATTTCAGCAAAAAACAATACCAAGATACAATTCAATTAGCTATCTGTTTTTACTGCCGGTTTTACCTCTTTGCCGGCTCGGCTGGAAATGCCTTGACCGGCATGGAGCTGAATGATAGCGTGCTCAAAAAATGCGATCAAAAGGGCCGGTGACGTGGGGCTGACGGAAGTGCGGCCAGAAAAGAAAAATATGTGGTAACTGTCATTGCACAATCTTTGAGTTTGCTTTCTTTAAAACAGAAGTTTATCATGACAAAATTTGACTTTGTTTATTGATTGTTGTGCCTTATTTTAAATAAACAATTAATTCAAAATGTTATGTGCTTTAGGGGTCCCTGTTTGAAATTGAACCTGCTTGCATTCCTGCTGATCCTGGCGCTCTTGTTTTCGGCTTGTGGCAGGAAGACAAAGGAAGAACTGTTTTCCGAGGGAGTCAGGCAGCTGAAGGATGCAAATCCCGGTGGGGCCGTTGTTCTGTTTAAAAATGCCCTTGAAAAGGATGAGAACTATCTTGACGCCAGATTCCAGTTGGCCAGGGCGTATGCGGCACTGGGAAAGAATGAACAGTCGGAAAAAGAATTCTTGAAGGTGCTGAGACAGAATCCTTCCCGTGATGAGGTCCTGCTGGAACTGGCGGCTCTTTATAACGCCATGAAAAGAGGTGACCGGGCTTTCAGGCTGGCGGAACGTTATCTTTCCAGGCACCCCGGTGACCTCGAAGGTTTGGAAGTTCTTGGCATCTCGCGTGCCGTCGGTTCAAGGTTTGATGAAGCTGAAAGCTATTTACTGCAGGCGCTGGCCGCTGACCCCGGCCGGACGAAGACGAAGCTTGAACTTGCATCCGTCTATGTGTCTTCTGGCAGAAAGCAGAAGGCAAAAAGCCTCCTGGAAGAACTTCTCGGAACGGATCCGAAAGTGGTACGCGCCTACTATTTGCTTGCCGCCATTGAAAAGTCGGAGGGTAACCAGGAAAAGGCGCTTGAAATATACCAGAGAATTCTGGCCGTCGATTCCTCGGATACTCTTGCTGCTTACAAATGCGGCCTGATCCATATTGAAAAGAGTGATTTGAACAGGGCTGCCAGAATAGCCGAAGACCTGATCAGAAGATTTCCACAACGAGCTCATGGCTACTGTCTGAAAGGTCTTGTGAACTTCCAGCGGGAGAATTATGCGGACGCGACCAGCAATTTCAATGCATCGCTGAATATCACTCCCCTTTTGGAGGCGTATTATTTTCTCGGTCTCTGCTATTACAATCGGGGAGAACTGGAAAACGCATTGAATCAATTCCGCTGCATTCTGGATGTCGTGCCCGATTCAAGAGAGGCCCGCCTTATGACGGGGATGATTCTTATCGGCCAGAAACGGCTCGACGATGCGATCAACGAAATCCAGAAGGTCCTGCAGAAAAATGATGGCGATGCAATAGCCCACAATCTGCTGGGGAACGTATATATAGCAAGGGGTTTCTTTAATGAAGGTATGCGTGAGTTCAGCCGCGCAAACCAGATAGATCCCAAGATAGTCGATGCTTATTTAAGGAAGGGGTACTTCTATTTCAACCGTGGAGAAAAAAACGAGGTTGAATCCGGTCTGGCAAGCGCTGTCCGGGCAGCCCCTGACATCCTTAATAACAGATTGATGCTTGCATCCTATTATCTGAAGTCCGGCAGTGCCACCAAGGCCCTGGCAGTTTTGAAAGCCGGTCTGAGCGGCAAGAAGAGTGACGCATGCCTTTATAACAGTATGGCCGCAATCTGTTTTTCGTTGAGAAAACAGGATGAGGGAATAAAATACATAAAAATGGCCAAAAATATTGACCCTCTCTTTCCCGCCTCCTATCAGAATATGGCAACATATTATGCGGCCATGGGCGACTTTGACAATGCCATTGAAGAGTATGCCGTTCTGTTGAAAAACGACCCGAAAAATCTCAGGGCCATTCTTGGTCTGGCCGTTTTGTATGAGAAAAAAGGTAATGACTCTGGAGTTTTTTTCTATTTGCAGAAAGCGCTTGAAATAAAGGCGCCTGCCGCGTATTTGGCCAACGCCGATTATTACTTCAAAAGACGGGATGTAAAAAAAGCGATTAAAGTGCTTGATGAAGCCTTGAAGATTGATGCTCATAATTTGAACGTCCTGGAGATGAAGGGTCGGGTTCTTCTTTACGACAGGAAGTTCAAGGAGGCGGTCAGAATCTTCGAAGAGGTGGAAAACATTAATCCCGATGCGGGGATAGCCTATAAAATCACTGTTTTTGTTGCCATGAAGGATACCGAAAAGGCCGTCGAACAGGTGAGGAGAAACATTGCAAGAAATCCCGGCTCCGCCCGGGGATATATGGTCCTTGGCTCAATATTCGAAAACCAGAAGGATTACCCCCGCGCCATAAGAGAGGTGCAGAGGGGGGTCAGTGTTGAACCCGGCAATGTACGGGCCATTCTTTATCTTGGGAAACTTCACGAAATCGTAGGAGATTACCGCCGGGCCATGATACTGTACCAAGACGCCTGCGACAGGAAGCCGAGATTTGTGCCGGCTCTCTTCGCCCAGGGTGCGCTGCTGGACATTACCGGCAAAAAGAGGGAGGCTGCCGACAAATATCGGGCCGTTCTTGAAATAAGTGATAATTACGTACCCGCATTAAACAATCTGGCCTATCTGTGCGCGTCCGGATATGGAAGCGCCCGTGAGGCGCTTCGCTTTGCGGCTGCCGCGTACAGAAACGAGCCTGATGACGCGCGGACCATGGATACGTACGGTTTTGCACTGTTGAAGAACAATCGTTATGATGAAGCAATAAGCATATTGGAAAAAGCGGTCAGCCTGCTACCAGGCAACCCGACCATGTACTACCATTTGGCTGTTGCGTACAGGGGATCCGGGGACAGGACGAGCACATTGAGACTCCTGCGGCGCTCCCTTTCTTTTGGCGAATTTCCTGAATCAAATGCGGCGGCTTCCCTTGCTGCTGAATTGAAAAGATAAGAGACCATTGATGCCTTTTCACGAAACGTTGATCATAGCTATAGATGCGGTCCTGGCTGTTGTGTCGCTCCATGTGGCAGCCGCTTTGTGGGCGGAATACGCCGGTATGGGGTTTGGGCTGCATGACGGCGATACTGTTCTGAAGTTTCTGGTGTTTGTTGTGATTGTAATCTTTTCTTCTCACCTGATGGATATCTACGATTTTGAAAAAAATGTAAAAAAGCGTGAAATATTGATCAATATCATGTTTGGCGCGGTCACATCCTTTTCTTTCTTTGCGCTCCTCTACTATCTGAGGCCGGATATCATGTTGGGGCGAGGGGTATTATTCATATCGCTTGCATTTTTTGTCTTACTGCAGTTCTGCTGCCACGCGATCATCACCCGAAGTCAGTCACGTTTTTCTAAGAACGTTCTAGTCCTGGGAACCGGAACTCTGGCTTCCCAGATAGGCGAGATGGCTGACTCCAACAAAAGAAATTTTTCCCTGGCGGGGTATGCTTCCTGCGTCAATGGCAGCATTGCCGTAAATGGAGGGGTAAACGACGGATGCGTGGTCTCTCAGGACCAAATTGTCGGTGTCTCCGATGATCTTCTCGCCGCGGCGCGCAAGGTCAACGCCGCACTGATTGTTGTTGCGCTTTCCGAGAGGAGGGGGCATTTCCCTCTCAGGGATGTTCTCACATGCAAATTGAATGGTATTGATATCATGGATGCCCCTTCTTTTTATGAGATTGTACAGGGCAAGCTGATGCTGGAATCAATAACGCCCAGTTGGATAATTTTCTCAAGCGGGTTCCGCAGAACCACTCTGTTCAGTTTTAGTAAAAGAACCATCGATATCGTCCTGGCAACGATTGGTCTGATAGTGTCTCTCCCGCTTTATCCTTTGATAGCGCTTGCGATCAAACTTGATTCACCCGGTCCTGTTTTTTTCAGGCAGGAGAGGGTCGGTTACAATGAAAAGTTGTTTGTTCTCTACAAGTTCAGGACCATGCGGCAGGATGCCGAGGCAGAAACCGGGGCGAAGTGGGCTGAGAAAAACGATCCCCGGATAACCAGGTTCGGCCGCTTTCTGCGAGGCTCCCGTATTGACGAGCTTCCGCAACTCATCAATGTTATGAAAGGTGAAATGAGTCTTGTCGGGCCTCGTCCGGAGCGCCCTGAATTTGTAGAAAAGCTTAAACAGATCATACCGTACTATTCGAAGCGACACTTCATCAGTCCCGGGTTGACGGGGTGGGCGCAAGTCAGATACCCATACGGTTCAACTGTTGAAGACGCCGTGGAAAAATTGCGCTATGATTTATACTATACGAAGAACGTTTGTCCGTTCCTTGATACGCTCATATTCTTTGAAACTATAAAGGTCGTCCTCTTCGGGCGTGGTGGACGTTAATATCAGGACTGGTCTAAATTCGGCGACGAGGTGACAAAATGATTCGAAAACTGACAATCATGTTGCTGGCAGTGACGTTGATGTTTTCTTTGTCGGCACAGGCCGGAGATTATGTCATTGGTGAAGGTGATGGACTTGATATCGCTGTCTGGGGGGTCAGGGAACTCAATGTCTCGGTGCGCGTGAGACCCGATGGTAAAATAACCATTCCAGGTTTGGGAGAGGTGAAGGCTAGTGGGGTTACCCCTAAGGTGCTGCAGGATCAACTGTCGGTACAGTTGAGAGAACTGGTTAAAAACCCGATTGTAACCGTTACTGTCCGGGAAATAACCAACAGCCGTGTGTACATTTTCGGCGGAGGGGTGAATTCGGGTGTATATGATCTGAACAGAAGAACTACCCTGCTCCAGCTTCTGTGTATGATCGGCAGTACCACTTCGTCTCCGGCTTCAGGTGGGGGGGCGCCTGCTGCTGCGGCAACTGGAAACGCCGCCGGACGACCGGCGTCATCGGCCACTGCTCCTGATTTCAAGAAGGCTTATGTTCTCCGCAACGGCAAAAAGATCAAGGAGAATTTCTCAAGACTTTTCATCAACGGAGACATCTCTGATGACATTGTGATCGAATCCAACGATGCCGTGTTCATCCCCCAGATGTTTGACAGAAATATTTATGTTCTGGGGGCGGTAAACGCACCACGTTCAATTGAATTTCGCGACGGGATAACGGTGATGGAGGCGATACTGGAGTCGGGAGGCTTCACCAGATTCGCAAAGGAAAATGCTACTCTGATTTACAGAAGAGTGGGTGGCAGGGAGACTACAATAGAAGTCCGCGCAAAAGATCTGGTGAGAGAAGGCGACCTGCGCCAGAACGTCAGACTTGCGCCGGGAGATTACGTGATAGTGAAGGAAGGGATGTTTTAGATCTTTTGGCATTCTGCTGTAGCGATGGGGAGACGCATGGTTTCGATGCGCGATCGCTCACCGTGGATGTCGATTTGGTTCTGATATTGCGTCGGTGCAGTTTTTTTCAAGGGAACAGGATGACAATAGATGT
Organism: uncultured Nitrospiraceae bacterium; assembly: GCA_964646375.1. Classification (GTDB taxonomy): domain Bacteria; phylum Nitrospirota; class UBA9217; order UBA9217; family UBA9217; genus JBAZLV01. The sequence goes on from CAZYEF010000001.1 coordinate 24,561, forward strand.
CAAACGAATTTGATTATCTGAAATTTCAAAAACTTTTGTATAAGCACAAGCGTCTGTTCGCCGTTGTGTCATTGGCAGTAATGACCCTGGGAGTTGGCATCGGTTACATTCTGCCCAAAAAGTATGTGGCTCAGAGTGTCGTTTATGTCTCCCGGAGTGTTCTGAACGATTTGGTGAGGGGAATTGCTGTAACGCCGAGCGTGGAAGAGACTCTCAGGGGGCTGGACTCGACAATGAAGAGCAGATCGGTTCTGTCCAAGGTTGTAAATGACCTGGATCTTAACCTGAACAAACAGAGCGAGACCCGTGTGGAGGGGCTTATCGATGACCTGCGAAACAGGACTGACCTGCAGCTAAACGACAAGGAAGGTTTGATAACCATCAAGTTCACGGACCAGAATCCCAGGATAGCGCGGGATTATATTAATGCTCTGGTACGTCATTACATCGAGGAAAATCTCTCCACAAAACGCGAGGAATCATATGGAGCAGCCAGTTTTCTCTCTGAACAGATTGCATCGGTCAAAGTGAAACTGGACCGTTCCAATGCCGAGATAAGCAAATTCAGACGGGAAAAGGGATCTGCTCTCGCCGGCAATTCGGGTGGCGTGCAAATCGACATATCTGCCGCGCAACAGCATCTTGACGACCTGGCTTTGAGACGCTCTCAACTGGAGATTTCGCGCAACCAGTTGAGGAGCAGTAACCCGGTGCGTGCCCGACTGGTAACTTTGCAGCGCAGGCTCGAAGAGCTTAGGGTCGAGTATACCGATAACTACCCGGAGGTTATTAAGGTCAAGTCTGACATTGAGGCGGCCCAGCACGAGCTTGCCAGGGGAGGAGGGGGCGTTGCGGACCCCCATGAGCTGGCCCGTATTGAGGCTGAGATCAATGCCGTAAGGATGAGCGAAGCAAGACAACGGGCGACGATTGCCACTAACAGGGGGCCGGCGAGAGAAAATCCAATCGTCAGGTCTGAGCTGGATAAACTTGAACAGGAAAGACACAATTACCAGACTCTCTATGATCAACTGGTGGCCAGGAGCAATCAGGCTGAAGTCTCGAAACAGATGGAAGTGCAGGATAAATCGACAACTTTCAAGATCCTGGAACCTGCGGTAATGCCCGCCTATCCCATAAGCCCGAACCGGGTAAGAATAATTCTCATGGGGATTGCAGCCGGAATAGCAGCAGGTATCGGTTTGCTGATGGCAATCGACTTTTTCGACAAAAGTATTAAGAGCATGGAGGAATTGAAGAGTTTCGGGGTTCCTGTCGTTGCGGTGATACCCAAAATCAGTGATCCAAACACGGTCGCGCTTGAACGGCGTCGAGACAGGAGATGCTATACCATTTCCGGCATGTACTTTTCAGCGATCGTTGCCCTATTGGTTTTCGAATTTATCGGAGTTTCCCCGGTGGATGAAATCGTCCGGTTTATTAGTGGATGACTTGGGGTGACAGTTCTGGGCGAATGCGTGGTTGCTTTCCGACTTTGCTGCAATCGTTTTCGCTGACTTATTTTGCCGAACAGGGAAAGGAACCACATGAGTAGAATCGAACGAGCTCTCGAAAAGGCTGCCAGATTGAGAAACAGTCCGACGGCCGCTCCGCTTTCCGTCAAGGAAATCGAGGCCAGGCGATCCGAAGAGCAGGTTCAAAAACAGGATGAAACACACGTCGAAAAACAGATTGAAAAACATGCTGCGCCGCCAATACCGGATAGAGGGGTGTCTCTGGCGCATGTTGACAATCCCATGATAGCCATTCTGAGCGACCCCCATTCACCAGTCAGTGAAGAGTACAGAAAGTTGAAGTCAGCTGTCGTGGACTTCGCACAGCAGGGGCGCTTCAATAACGTCATCATGGTGACAAGTTCGGTCAGCTGCGAGGGTAAAAGCCTTACAACCATTAACCTGGCCGTTACTTTAGCCCAGGAATTCGACCATACCGTCCTTCTCATTGATGCCGACTTGAGAAAACCATCAATCCATGACTATCTTGGTATAAAAAATGAGCTCGGCCTGTCCGACTATCTGGCCGGAAAAGCAGAACTGGGATCTCTGCTGATCAGAACCGCTCTGGGGAGGCTTAGCCTTCTGACTGCAGGGACACCACAGAGAAACCCGGTTGAACTGTTTTCATCACAACGGATGAAAGAGTTTGTTGTTGAAATAAAGAATCGTTATCCGGACCGATTCATAATCATCGATACCCCTCCCATTCTCCCGTTTGCGGAAACCCGGTCATTAACCAGTATTGCTGATGGTGTTATATTTGTGGTCAGGGAAGGACATGCGACAGGGGAAAACGTGGCAGAAGCGTTGAAATCCATCCACAAATCCAAATTGATCTGTTCGGTTTACAATGATGCGACAATGGCCAGTCTGGATGGTCGTTCCCATTATTACTATTACGGCTATTCCTCCGGTTCGCAGTCTCGGAACAAGAATCTAGCTTTGACTGGCAACAGAAAAGTTGGAGACGGTCGTAGGGAGGGTTCCGGGAACTTTTTGAAACGAATCTTCGGGAGGAAAGACCTTTGAATGTGTGGACTTCATGAGTCAACAAGGAATGTGTAGGGGTGAGATTCAACATGTACGAAGCTTTTTTTAATTTGAAAAAGAAGCCATTTGACCTGGTTCCGAATCCGGATTTCCTTTTCCAGAGCCGCTCCCATAGACGCGCCATCGTTCATTTGGATTATGGGATCCATGAAAGGGTTGGTTTCATCCTGCTGACCGGAGAAGTTGGCTCCGGTAAGACAACCATCATCAGGGATCTGATAAAAAAACAGCCGGAAGGCGTACTCCTTTCCAAAGTTTTCAATACCTGCGTCACATTTGAACAATTTCTGACAATGGTTAACGATGATTTCGGACTTCCTGTTCGTGACAAGGACAGAACATCGTTGCTTCGAGATTTGAATGATTTTCTGATAGAGCAGTATTCCCTGGGAAACAAGCCGACGCTTATCATTGATGAAGCCCAAAACCTGACAGTTGAATTACTGGAAGACATCAGAATGCTTTCAAACCTTGAGGCGGACGATTCCAAGCTCCTGCAGATTATCATGGTGGGACAGCCGGAACTGAGGAAGACACTGGCATCGCCGGCCCTGCTCCAACTCCGTCAGCGTATAAGCATTAATTGTCATCTGGCTCCATTGAACAGCACGGAGGTCGAAGAGTATATCCTTCACCGTCTTGAAGTTGCGGGAAACCGGCAGGCGGTTACTTTTTCCCCGGATTCGATCGAAATTATCTATCGCTACAGCAGAGGCATCCCCAGACTGATAAATATAATATGTGATTTCCTTATGCTGTCGGCATTTGCGGAAGAAACAACCAAAATTGACGAGGAGATGGTTCGGGACGTCATTGGGGATCTGGATTTTGAAAATCAGTTCTGGGAGAGCGGATTGCCGACGCAGGAATCGCCTCCTGAAAAGTCGAATACCTTAACCCAACATGCCGACGTCCTTATTCTGGAGATGCTGCAGGGCATTGCGGAACGTCTCAATATGCTGGAAAAGGACTCTCTGGATTTCAGAAAGAATTTTGTCAGGGCTCTTGTTGAAAAGAATTTTGCCATTGATAATACGAGCCGTGGCCATTTGAGAGAAACCGGGCCCCTGTCAGAGTTAAAAACGTTGATGGGAGCGAAGGATGTGGAGCATGGCGCTGATCACGATGAAAATGCGAATGGTCATTCCCATTCAATGAATGGACAGCAAATTCTTCTTGATGCCCTAAAAGAAAAAAAGCTGAAAACAATATGAGGTGTTCTTTTGGCGCCGGTTTGCAGATTGGGTGTCGCAACAAAAATTTGAATAATCCGAGGTAACAGGTGAAAAAGTATAAAGTGCTCTTGTCATGTTCAAGGATTGCGATATTTTTGGCGGCGCTGCTTTTGCTTTTACCTTTGCCGGCTTCCGCCACTTTCCTGATTCACCCTTCTCTGGCGGTAAGTGAGGAGTATATAGACAATATTTTTGAGACAAAAAATAACAAGAAGGACGATTTTGTTACACGCCTGATGCCGGGAATCGCACTGGAGTACAATGCGCCCATATGGGATTGGAATTTGAGCTATTTTTTTGATTTTCGTAACTATGCCAAAAACAATCGCGACAATGAATATACTCATAATCTGAATGTGCATGGTTTGACAAGGGTTATCAGAGACGTTTTTTTCTGGGATGTCACTGAAAACTATAGCAGGGTCTCACTGAACGTTGCCCGCGATACCACTCGGGATAGTTTGTATGCAAACCAATCAGACAGTAACACCTTTACTACGTCCCCATACTTTAATTTCACTCTGGGCTCAAAGACGACTTTAAGGACAGGTTACCGTTATGTGAATGTCTGGTACAAGGAGGCGGAAGGTATTGACCGACGTGACCATATGGGGTTTGCGGACTTGACCTACGCGTATTCTCCAAGATTGAACTTCACCGCCAGTTACCTCTATACGCTTGAGAATTCAAGGGCTCCCTATAATCGTCATAATTCTTACGTTGGTTTCAGATATGAATACAAAGAACGATCATTCATATTCGGGCAGGGGGGCTATACCTGGTTCAGCAGTCGGGGACACGGTTCTTTAAACAGTCCCTTCTGGAATGCTGGTCTTACTCATGTGCTGGGCACCTATACGTTTTCACTAAACACCGGTGTTCAGTATCCCGTTGACCCTCTAAGTGGCGTTACCAAGGAGACGGACTACGGCTTGAGTGTAATAAAAGAAATAAACAGGGGAAGTGTGGAACTGGCACTTTCCTATGCGAAGTATTCCGGGGACAACGTCGATGTCGATACTGATTCCAGGTACGGGGCTGGCATGACTGTAAGATATGCTCTCGGCGCCAGGTTGCAGGGTATGCTTATGGCAGGTGTGGAAAGGTACAATCACAGGACCACGAATACCTATACCAGGAGGATATCGGTTAACCCGTCGCTCAGTTATCCCCTCCCCTATGACATAACACTATCCCTGAACTATATGTTCATAGATTATTATTCTCCTCTGCTGGCAGACGACAACTTCACTGTCAATAGGGTGATTCTTGAGGCAAGAAAGAGTTTCTGATGCCCTTTGACGATGGAGAAATCACATCATCAGGCGTTTGCTCGACTATCCTGAATTCATGTTTTCAGTTCAACTGACATGCTGAATATTCTTACTGTTGATGTCGAAGATTATTTCCATGTTTCTGCTTTCGAGGCGTGCATATCTCCGACGCAATGGGATAGCATGCAGTTGAGAGTGGTTGATAACACTTTTTTACTTCTTGATCTCCTGGACGAGAATGATGTCAGAGCCACTTTTTTCATTCTTGGCTGGGTTGCGGAGAAAAAGCCCGGACTGGTAAGGGAAATAGCCCGGAGAGGTCATGAGGTTGCCAGTCATGGCTATGGTCATCGCCGGGTCTGCACGTTGACACGTCAGGAATTCCGGGATGACATACGCAGAACCAAGGTCCTGTTGGAAGATATCATAGGTGAAAAAATCCTTGGATATCGAGCCCCGAGTTACTCCATATCGAGAGATTGTTTTTGGGCTTTTGATGAGCTTTACGATGCGGGCTTTCAGTATGATTCAAGTGTTTTTCCCATCAGGCATGACCTGTATGGTATTCCGGATTGGCCATGTTATCCCTTTGTAATAACGAAGGAAAATAACGACCAATGGAATCCGTCAACGTTTTTTCCATCTTTGTCGCCTCCCCTCCTCGGCGATAATTCCGACCCAGACAACCGCCGAAGACTCCTTGAAGTTCCAATTACAACCCTAACAATTGCAGGTAGGCGAATTCCCATAGCCGGTGGTGGTTACTTCAGGTTTTTCCCATATCGGTTTACCAGATGGGGGCTTGAAATAATTAATAATACTGACGATTCACCATTTGTTTTCTATATTCACCCGTGGGAAGTTGATCCCCATCAGCCTCGAATAAGCGGCGCAGGGCTGAAAAGCCGTTTTCGTCACTATCTCAATCTAAGCAGAACCGAAAAGAGATTAAGATATTTGCTCAGGGATTTTAACTTTTCAACAATAAGAGATGTCATTGCTTGATTATCCAAGTCCTGGTTATTTCTTGCGAACGAAAAAAACATAAACGATATTGCAATATGAAGTGCTGTATGGCGCAAGTATTGACGGGTTGATAACTCAGTGAGGTGAGTTTGTTGCAATTGGTGGCAACATGCTCAAGTTATGACAATAGTATGGAAAGAGACGAGATTGGAACACTCAACTCAAAATAATTCATCCCTGATAGAAAATACCACTCTGCAGTATTTCCTCTTTGTGGTCCTTTTGGGTGTTATTTTCTTAACCTTTTTCCCGGTATTAAGGGGCCTTGTCCTGGCCTGGTCTTCATCCGAGGACAATTCCCACGGTTTTCTTGTCATCCCGCTTGCTCTTTACGTGCTTTGGCTGAAAAGGGAAAACCTTAAAGATATTAAGCCTATGGGCTGTTCAACAGGTTTGTTTGTAATTGTAATTTCACTGCTGTTGTATATTTTCTCTCTGGCTGGGGGGATTCGCACCCTGGCATCTCTTTCATTTGTTATCTTCTTGAATGGAGCGGTACTCTATCTTCTCGGAGGTGGTTATTTAAGGATAACCCAGTTTTCACTTCTGCTTCTGCTGTTTATGATACCTATCCCGGCTCAACTAATTGCATCAGTTACAATTCCCCTGCAACTACTGGTGTCTAAGGCCGCTGTGGCAATCTCGACACTGATCGGAATACCTCTCTACAGGGAGGGCAACGTTATTTATCACAGCAGGCGAGCTTTTGAGGTGGTTCAGGCTTGCAGTGGACTCCGCTCCATTTCGGCACTTCTCATGCTTGGCGCAGTTTTTGGGTATTTTTTTCTCAGATCGAACCTTTTGAGAGCCGTTCTTCTGCTTTTCAGCGTTCCCATTGCAATTGGTGTCAATATTCTGAGGGTCGTTATCTTAATAGCCTCGTTTCACTATTTCGAGGTTGACCTCACCGATGGAGTTTCGCATTCAATTTTTGGTTTGGTTCTTTTTGCTTTCTCTTTGCTTTTTTTTGTATTGGTGCGGGCTGGATTGTCAAAATGGGAACACTGAACTCAGGAAGAATAATTCTACTTATTGCTCTGCTTCTGGTCACGGCGTTTGTCGTTTACGTCCCTTTATCGGATGACAGGCCACTGAAGGTGAAGACTCCTTTGCGGGAAGCTTTTGCAGATATCAAAGGTTGGAATGCCACCGGCAATGCATTGCTTGACGAAAATGTAGAACGTGCTCTTGAGCTGGATGATTATCTTTTCAGCGGATACGAACGCGGGGACAAGATCGTCAGTCTGTATATTGGCTATTATCGTTCAGCGGCAAAAATTGGAGCTGCCCATGACCCGTTGGTATGTTTCAGCGGCCAGGGATGGCGTACGGGAGGGCATGTTCGAGGAAAATACGCATTGAGGGCATTGCCCGGTCTTCAAATTGCATATTCCTCCATGCTAGCCGAAAACGCAGGAGAGAGGGCGCTGATCCTATACTGGTTCCAGACAAACGGCAGAACCTCATCCAACAGTTTTTCACAGAAAATTGATATGATCTCTGATCGTATATTTAAGCGCGGTGAGGATAATGCTTTTGTACGGATAACGACTCCCCTCGGCAATGAAGTTCCTGAAGTGGCCAGGAAGAGAATATTTGATTTCATCGATACATTCTACCCTGCGTTTCACTCATACATGACCCGAAGCAACATCAATACGCTATGAAATTTTGGGTGTTATGGCTTCTTCTGCTCTTAGGATACCGCAGGCATTTACTTATGATTGAGACTGTATTTACCGTATCCATATTCCTGCTCCTGTACGTCTATGCCGGCTATCCATTTCTTGTCGTCCTGTTAGGTCGCATCATGAGCCGGCCCGTTCACAAGGGGGGCTGTGATCCGGCTGTGACTGTGGTAATTGCTGCATACAATGAAGAAACGTCAATAGCAGCTACCGTTGAGAACAAACTTTCGCTTGAATACCCTCCGGATAAATTGGAGGTACTTGTCGTTTCCGATGCTTCGACAGACCGAACCGATGACATTGTCAGCAGGTTAGCAGATCGTGGTGTAAGACTGCTCCGTCAGGAGCCGCGCGCAGGCAAAACGAGCGCCCTTAACATGGCCATTCCCATGGCAAAAGGCGAAATCATTGTTTTTTCCGACGCCAACTCCATTTATGCCCCGGATGCCCTGAGGAAACTGGTAACAAACTTTGCCGACCCCGGGGTTGGGTATGTGACCGGAAAAATGATCTATGCCAATCCTGACGGCACAACCATTGGCGACGGATGCAGTGCATACATGAAGTATGAGAACCGGCTCAGGGAGGCTGAAACTCGACTTGGTTCGGTAATCGGAGTTGATGGCGGCATTGATGCCATGCGGAGGAAACTCTACCTGCCCATGAATTCAGACCAACTTCCCGATTTTGTACAGCCTCTCAAGGTTGTTGAGCAGGGTTTCAGGGTGGTCTATGAACCGGAAGCGCTCCTTTGGGAACAAACACTGAAAGCAACAGACGATGAGTACCGAATGCGGGTCAGGGTATCACTTCGTGCTTTCTGGGCATTGCATGATATGAGGAAGCTCCTGAACCCATGGCGCTATCCCGTTTTTGCCTGGCAGCTCTGGTCGCACAAGCTGCTTCGGTATATGTGTTTTGTTTTTCTCGCTACGTCTTATGTGAGCAACATGCTTTTGCTGTGTAAGGGCTTGCTCTTTCAGGTGATTTTTGTGTTGCAGAGCCTTGGCTATATCATTGCGTTAACAGCGCCTATCCTGGAATGTGTTGGTATCAAATCCCGCGCAATAACCTTTGCACGTTATTTCCTGTTGCTCAATATTGCCGCAGCGCATGCTTTTTCGAAGTTTATTATTGGAAAAAAACAAGTTATTTGGACACCACGCAAAGGATAACATTTTATCTTAAGGCTGTATCTACGATGGTGTCCAGTAATTTTCGATACTAATGGCTTACTCCATAATTATATTGAGGTTGTAATAGATGGACAAACAGAAGGATCTTAAACAAACATTTAAACATGCAGCTATTTATAGTTGTGCAAATATTCTGGCTAAGCTTGTTGGCTTTGTAATGTTACCAGTATACAGCCATTATCTGCACGGTAAAGGCTATGGCATTATAGGCATGATAGATGTTTTTATTTCAGTACTGTCAGTATTTATTGGCTATGGTGTTTCTAGCTCAATGCGTGTGATGTTTTTTCAGAAAAAAACACTTGAAGATAAAAATTCATTCGTTTCAACAGCGCTAATAACCATGATGGTTATAGTTGGTCTTGTGGTTTCTCCAGCTCTTCTTTTTAACGAGGCTATAGGCAATTGGGTCCTGGGTTTTGACAATGCCGGGTATATGATTGTTCTGGCTGCATCAGCCTTCGCAATTGACATCGCTGGGCGTAATGCTGAAACATATATATTGATATTACAGCGTCCATTATTTTTTTCATCCGTTTCATTGGCAAGACTGGTTATTGGTTTGTCCCTAAATATTTATCTTATCGTATATTGTACGATGGGTGTTTATGGATATCTATACAGCACTTTAGTTACTGCAATAATATATAGTTTAGTAATGCATCTGTATGTAATCAGGGAAGTTGGGATATCCTTCAATAAGGGTTTTGCTGCGGAAATATTAAGGTTTGCGCTTCCTCTTATACCAGGTTATGTATTCATGGCTTTGCGTGACAATGCTGACAGAGTGATAATTAGAAAAAATCTTGGTTTTACGCAGTTAGGGGCATATGAAATGCTGTTTAAGTTCCTGTCCTTACTGCCCCTATTTATTACTGATCCGATTATGAAAATTTGGGGAGTAAAACGGTTTGAGATTGCCAGTAAGGATGATGACCTCGATTTAGTTGCGCAGGTATGTAGTTTGCATCTTTTCATAATGCTGTTTGCTGGCCTTGTATTAACAAATGAAATACCTGTATTTTTGAAGATATTGACACCCAACGAGTTCTGGGTAAGTGGAAATTTGGTTATTGTAGGTGTTGTAGCTAGAACCATTGCAGATTTGAAAGAACATTTTGCCTATGGTTTGTACCAGGCAAAAGCAACACATAAAGTTTCGATTGTAATATTTTGGACAAGCATAATAAGTATCGTGAGTCATTTGTCCTGCATCACACTTTTTGGCTTTGCTGGAGCCCTGTTTGGAGTCTGTATTGTAAATATCTTTTCCTGCGCTCTGTATCATATCTATTCATTAAAGTATGTCAGAGTACCGTTTGAGTGGTACAAAATGATGTTATTAGTTGTTCTGTTTGCTGGATGTTATATAGGCATAAATGGAGTATTTCTTGTAGTTGCACCACATATTAAAACAGGCGAAACACAGATTAGTCATCTTTTGACAATTTACTTGAATAGTCATGAAATGATATTTGGTATCATGGCTACAATTATCAATCGGATTTCTTCAAATGTCGGTTTGATCTTAGAGGGAACAATTAAGCTCATAGCGTCTCTGATTTTTCCGCTGATAGTAATAGCTTTCAAAATATTTCCGATAAGAATCACAAAAGGATTTCGGATAGCGCTTGATAATACAGTTTAAACAGCTTCCTGAGAGATATGCAGATTGTAAAAATACAGAGTGTCTGAGAATCTTTGTTTGCAACAAGCATTTTCTGTAAGTCATGTTTTACCATATATTTTGAGCTGTTAGAGGGTTGCTACAAAAGTCTGACTATTGTGTGAGGTAAAGTTATGCCAGGTGTTTTTGGTATTTATGATATGCAGTGCAAATATGAGGCTAATGAACATGTCTCTTATATGAATAATTTGACTAATATTTTAAATCACAACAATAGATTTGATTTTGATGTTGTAAGTACAAAAAAATTTTGCACAGGAATCAGAAGTTTTAAAAATAATAAAAACTCCGAAAATCAAACCTGTTATTTTGATAATAGTGTCATAATTATGATTGATGGCAATGTTTACTCATGTCTTCAGAATGGTTATCAAACGTATTTGTCTCATAATGAAGGATTACCGACAATAATATTCAATTTGTATAAAGATTTTGGTGACAAACCGGAAAAATTATCTAAAATGTTGAATGGTGAATATAATATTGTGATATTTGATTCTAAAATAGATTTGTTGTTAGTATTCAATGACACATGGGGGTTTAGAGAGTTTTTCTATTACTTCGATAATAACCTATTTTTGTTTTCTCCTGAGATAAAAGCAATTCTTGATTTCAATGGAATTAATACAACAATGAACTTTCAGGCCGCGTACGATTATCTCAGATACGGATATATTTTATGTGATCACACTTTCTTGAATGAAATAAATTTATTGCCTCCTGGGGGATGGATAGTTGTTAAGAACGGACAAATAAGTACCGGTTGTTCAAACTTTGATATTGATAAACCCATAAAGAACATAAACATTGACGATGCGTGCACGCAGGCTTTTGATTTCTTGGAAAAAGCAGTCAGTCGCAGACTCATATCTGAGCGTTGTAAAGTTATTTCATATCTCAGTGGAGGATTAGACAGTCGCATGATAAGTGCAATACTCTATAAGAATAATGCACTTGACACTTTGTTAACAATAAGCTCCGGTAAATATGGATTTGAATATTTAATCGCAAAAGAAGTTGCAAAAGAATTTAATGGTATTAAACATATATTGGCGACTACATCATCAGAACATATTTTGAAGCATTTGGATTGGTCAGTATGGGCTTCAGATGGTATGTTGAGTATTACGAGCATCAGCCCCTACTTTGGCGCTTCTATAAATACAGTGACAGACCATGAAATGATTTTCGGTGGTTTTGTCGGCGATTTGATACTGGGCGGTAGTTATACCAGAATAGATGATTCCAGTAGATTTACCAGGAATGATAAAATTGAGAAACTCAAGCATCTTGCTGGCCATGGAACACTTGAGTCGTTTTGGGATTGCCTTTTTACAGACTCTTTCAAAAAAAAGATTTCTTATTATGAGGGGACAAGTATCGAGCAGGCATACAATCGTTTGTGCGATAGCACTGATAACTTTGCATTGCAGCAGGAGTTGTTCATCATCTTGAGCAGATGCCGAAGGAATTTCAATGGCAATAGAGGGCTTATTTCTCATTCGGGGGCAGAGGAATTCTACCCATTTTTTGACGAGGATTTGATTGATTTTTTATATTCTTTGCCTATAAACATACGAGCTCAACACAAGCTTTATTTTGAAATATTTAAAAAATACTTTCCAAAGCTGGCAAACATTAGGTGGCTCAAAACAGGAGCTAATTTATACTCTTCACCTAGTAAAATTTATGAAAATGCCAGAGATTTTTTTGACAAATTCAAGTGGCATATGCAGGTGTGGTCGGGGGGGAAGTGTAATATCAGTGATCCATGGGTTTATACGCAACCTGATATATGGTATCGTACAGATGACAGACTTAACAATCATATTAACAGTATATTAAATGATAACAGGACGAGACAGCGTGGTTTTTTTGATATGAATGGCGTCAATAAGTTGTTGGAACATACAAAAAAAGGTTTTGATAACTTCAAAATTATTGAAAGGTTGTTGGCGTTTGAATTGTGGTGTCGCTTTTTCATTGATAAGGACACTGAAACACATGGTTATTCAAAACATAATTAGTTCGTATGATTATAACTAGTTCAACGCATAATAATATATGATAATTGTGAATTTTGCTTTTAATCATTGGTCACGCTATTGGAAACGTAACCAGACGTTGTTTTACTTGATTAGTTGTATGGATCAAGTAAAATATGGTTATTATATTAATCCGGTTGTGTGGTTAACAGATTATTTAAGATCACCTGCGTCTATTTTTGAGATTAGTGCGAGATATATCCTTACAAGATCAGTATCTTCTAAAATCAAGGTATCTACTCCAGTATATTTGCCTTTTGTAAAAAAGAGTAAGGTCATAAGTAATTTTAACAGATTTGTAAATGGGTTACGTTTTTCTGGCATAAATGATAATAAAATTATTTTGGTTTTGAATAATCTGCAATCTGATCATGAGCTTGTGGGTTTTATTGCTCAACGGGCTTTTCTCACAATATTCGACTGGTCTGACGATTTTGTTGAATTTTCCAGCAATACGGAAGAAAGAAGCATTTGCAATAAAAGGTGTGAGACTTTTTGTAAAATGTCAGATGTTGTTTTAACAATTAATGACGATTTGAGAAACAGGGCTTTAAGCATCAATGAAAACTCCTATGTTATAAAGAACGCAACCAACTATTTTACTTTTGAAAACCATAGTAAAAATTCCGATATAGTCAAAAAGGTTCGAAAACCGGGTGGTACAGCGATAGGTTATGTGGGATGGTTGAACAGCTTGAGATTGGATTTGGAGTTAATTAGTTTCTTAGTGCACCAACGGCCTGAATATATGTTTGTTTTTATGGGCCCTATGAGTGAAAAACAGCCTTTGGGAACTCATATTCCAAAAGCAGACAACGTCATAGTACTGCCCCCTGTTCCGTATGAAGAATATCCTGCCTGTCTCAGAGCATTCGATGTCTGTATTTTACCAAACCTGATCAATGCGCATACCAGTGGTAATGATCCAATAAAAATTTATGATTATCTTGCAAGTGGAAGACCTGTTGTTGCTACGCAAACTGCTGGTACCGAAAGGTTTGCGGATCTTCTCTATCTTGCGAATGATAAACAGCAGTTTTTGGCTTTGCTGGACCAGGCAGTCCAAGAGAAATCTGAATCTCTGGCGCAAAACCGTATCAATGCAGCTAGACAGCATTCCTGGCAGAATAGGTTTGTCGAAGTTGAAGAAATAATAAAAAAATATTTAAATTAATCAATGCGACAACATTATGCCCATAAAAAAAACTAAAATATTGATGCTGCTATTGGAATTTCACCCTGTTTTTACGGGTCATGGCATTTATATTCAGCAGTTAAGCAGATATCTCAATAGGTGTGGATGTGAGGTTTCCGTTCTGGCGGCAGATTATATTACATTGCCGGTTTATGAAAAAATTGGCGATTTGGATGTGCATCGTTTCAGGTTTGCCCATACTGAAAAGTTCTGGGAGCTAAAACTGGCCCTAAGAGTCATCCGTTTTCTTTTAACCAACAGAAAACATTATGATATTTTACATATTCATGGCCATCTCGATGTTTATGGACTCCTTACTCTTTTTAACCTTGTGACTGGTAAGCATACTATCTCTCAAATGGTACTGCTGGGCGCTGATGATCCATTGACATTGATGGGGACTTACAGATTTATGCGGTTGCGCTACAAGGTATTAACACTGATGGATCGTTTTATCTGTATTTCTAAAGTTCTGGGAGAAAGCTATCGAAATGCTGGTCTTCCGATGCATAAGTTGACATATATCCCTCAAGGCGTAGATACGCAGCGATTTACACCAATGCCATCAATTGAAACAAAGGAAGGACTAAAAATCAATTTAGGATTGTCTGCCTTTAGTCAAATAGTAATATTCGTAGGTGCGATAGTGGAAAGAAAAGGGGTTGACTGGCTAGTTAACGCTTGGTGCCTTCTTCAGAAGAATCATCCGACTGCTTATCTGTTGCTGGTTGGGCAGGATGTTTTTGATGGAAACGATGTGAATGAAGTGGCTCTTAATTCGTTCGTTGATTCTATTAAAACGGTCATTATTCAGAACCGGCTAAACGTCCATTTTGCGGGAAAACAACTCGATGTTCAAAAATACTTCCAGTGTGCCGATGTTTTTGTTCTGCCCTCCAGAAAAGAGGGTTTTGGGAATGTGATTCTCGAGGGCATGGCAAGCGGGTTGCCCGTAGTTGTGACCCATATGGATGGTGTCTCGCTCGAAACTGTTGTGCCTGGAGAAAACGGTTTTATTGTCAACAGTGTCTCGGAATTATCACAATCACTTGCGTTGCTGTTAAGTGACAAGGCATTGGCTGCCTCCATGGGAAGGGCCGGCAGAAAGATGGCTGAAGACATTTTTTCCATGCCCAACATAGCGGAACGATATGCAAACGTATATCGCGAAATAACCGGTGGCCATAGGTGATTGATCATAAAAAAGACGGCAGGATTAATGTCGCATACATAATTGACACCATTTCCTGTGATACGGCTGGAACGCAGAAACAGCTTTTAGAGACAATTAAACGAATTGATTCGGGGTCGTTTTGCGTGCATCTGGTATGTCTCTGGCAGTCGGAGTGGATGATAAAAAACATCTTGCCCTGCCCCTGTACCGTTCTGGGTTATAAGGGGTTTTTGAAATTTAATTTTTTTGCCGTAATTGCCAGGTTGCGTAAATTTTACAGGGAACAGAATATTAAGATTGTTCAGACTTTTTTTGAAGATTCGATTTTTGTCGCATATTTGTCCGCCCTTCCTGTCCGTCCTCGTCCTGTTCTTATTTCGAGCCGAAGGGATATGGGGCTGGGGGAAAATAATCAACCCTGGTATCACCATCTGTATGGCATGGTATTGCCGTTAGTGAACAGATCTTTCGATGGCATCATTGCAAACAGCGAGCAGGTTCGCCAGTATGTTGCCAAGCGGGAAAGAGTATCACTTGAGAAGATTATGGTTGTTAGAAATGGCGTTGATTTGCCGGGTATTCCAGTGTCGCTGCCTGATGTTTTTAAACAGGCAGATAATAATGCATTATGGGTCGGGTTGGTTGCCAGTTTGACTCCGGTGAAACGTCATGATCTGTTTCTGCATGCGCTTGCTCTCTGTATGCATAAATTGACAATTCCGGTCCGGGTCCTGTTGCTCGGCGAGGGGCCTGAACGTAAATCACTGGAACAGCTTTGTACGAAATTGCATCTTGATGGTAGCGTCCTGTTTCAGGGGGTTGTCCGGGACGTCGCCAGTTATCTGCAGCATCTCGATATATGTGTACTTTGCTCCGACAGGGAAGGATTGTCCAATGCCATTCTTGAATACATGGCGTGCGCCAAGCCTGTAATAGCCACCGCGGTTGGCGGTAACACTGAACTGGTGAATGATCAAAACGGAATACTGGTACCTCCTGGTGATCCGGCTGCACTGGCAGATGCCTTGGCTGACCTTGCCATGAACGCTGAAAAAAGAAAGAAGATGGGAACGGAGTCCTTGAAGATGGTAATGGAGCGGTTTTCTTGGCAAAAATCGATGAATGCCCTTGAAGGCTATTATCGGGAAGTCGTGAGGTAACTTTGAGTCTAGCTTTACTGCGAAGATGCTTTTGGGAGCCGCTTCAGCTAAAGATTGCCGGAAGTCCGAGATTGTCTTATTGGAAAAGTCTTGAGAAAACCCAGTGGTATACTAAGGCTCAACTGGAAGAGATACAATGGTCACGTTTGCGGGAACTCTGGCATTTCCTGTGGCAACAGAACAGGTTTTATGCGACCCGTTTCAGAAGAGCCGGGCTTGATATTAAGAGCCTTGTTTGCCCGGAAGATGTAAGGAAACTGCCATTCCTGACCAAGAGGGAGATTCGAGACAATACGGAAGAAATGATTTCAGATGGATATACTGCGGACATGCTGCTTCATTTTAAGACTGGAGGCTCCACGGGAAAAGCGCTGGATATATTTGTTACCGAGGAATGCAGCGAGCTGAGAAATGCCTGTGCCAGAAGACATGACCGCTGGACGGGGTGGGAACCGGGGGAGGCCATCGGGGCCGCATGGGGAAATCCAAAGCTCCCTAGAACCGCTAGGGAGAAACTTTTAAATTCTATGGTTCAACCCTACATATATCTGGATACCATGTCGGTATCAGAGAGCTCTGTTCTTCAATTCGCCGCTGAATGGGCGAGAGCCAAGCCGACAATGCTGTTCGGGCATGCACATTCTCTGTATCTCTTTGCAAATTATGTCCGTGAAATGAAGCTGACCAATGTTCTGCCGAAAGGGATTCTGTCCACTTCCATGATGCTTCTTCCCCATGAACGTAAGACAATTGAAGGAGTCTTCGGGGTCAAGGTGACTGATCGATATGGTTGCGAAGAGGTAAGTCTGATTGGATGTGAATGTGAACAGCATGATGGTCTGCATATGAATATTGAGCATCTGGTAATCGAATTCGTGAAGGATGATGGTTCTTATGCCAGACCAGGCGAGCCGGGAAATATTGTCGTGACAGATTTGATGAACAAAGCTATGCCCTTTGTCCGTTATCGGGTTGAGGATGTTGGTATCCCGCTTGATAGACAGTGTTCCTGCGGAAGAGGGTTGCCTTTAATGGGCAAGGTTACGGGAAGAGTTGCAGATTTTCTTGTCAAGCGTGATGGAACGAGGGTCGCCGGAATTTCGTTGATCGAAAACACGCTTACCCGCATGCCTGGGCTAGATCAACTACAGATCATTCAGGAAAATCTTCACCAGATTCGTCTCAATGTTGTACCTGGAAGGACCTATACGAACGATATCGGCAACGCGCTGACCGATTATTTTGTTGATGTTTTTGGAAAGGATGTACAGGTCGAATTACAGGTTGTTAACGCTATTCAACCGGAAAAATCCGGCAAGTATCGATTTTCTATTTGTAGAGTCCAGCTGTGACCGATGAATCATATTTCTTTTAGCCGTGTTGCCGGTCAGTTAGAGTGTTGTCACAATGGTGGATCCAATGTCAAAAAAGGTGCTCCATTTAATTGATAGCGGCGGTCTGTATGGAGCGGAAAGCGTCATACTTGCCCTGTCGCGGGAAATGCAGGCCGGAGGCGAGTTCGAACCCGTTGTTGGTTGCATTGTGGCTCAGCTAAACGCACCGAGCGACCTGTATGACAAATGTCTTCAGCTTGGAATTCGCGCTGAAAAAGTTGTTATTCGCAATCCCTTGTTTTATATCGATGTTTTTGTGGTAGCCAGGCAGTTGAGAAGACTTGGGATTAACCTGATTCATTCCCACGGATATAAGCCATCTGTTTTTGGATATTTTATCGCTCTTTTGGCCTCCATACCGATAACGGCTACCTGTCATCTGTGGTTTCTTCAGGGTGATGCTCCGTTGAAAATGAAGGTGATGGTCAGGTTCGAACTATTTTTGTATAAATTTTTCCCGGTTGTGGTTGCCGTTTCAGAACCGATCAGAAATGTTCTATTATCTAAAGGTGTCCCTGAATACAAAACAAAGGTTGTAAATAACGGCATTGTTCTGGATGATTACAGGCAGAGCGACAGAGAGACTGTTGATAAGTTAAGGGACTCGCTTCAGGTCAGGGAAGGTGATCTGTGTCTGATAAATGTTGCGAGGTTGAACTACCAGAAGGCTCAATGGCATATCATAGATGCCGCCGCAGTACTCAAGGCGAAAGGTGAAAAGCTGATTTTTTTCATTGTTGGCGAGGGAGAATTGATGGACTCACTTAAACGGCAAGTTAGCGACAATAATCTCCAACAAACGGTTCATCTCCTTGGTTTCCGCTCAGACGTAAGACAACTGCTTCAGGCCGCCGACATCTTTCTTTTGCCGTCCCTTGACGAAGGCATGCCGATAGCTCTGCTAGAGGCCATTGCTAGCAGAACCCCAGTTTTGGCAACGCCTGTTGGCGATATTCCAAAACTGATAAAGAATAACCATAGTGGTGTCTTGGTAAATAAGGATGATGTAATGGATTTGGTTGATGGAATCCAGCGTATGGCTGCTTCCCCTGAATTAAGGAAGAAATGCGCTGACAATGCATGGGAAGCCGTTCTGGATGTTTACTCAAGTAAGGCAATGTATCGATCTTACTGTCTCATATATCGCGATCTGCTGAATTTGTCCGATTTTGATATCATTGCAAACGCATGAACATGGATATCCTCGGAAAAATAAATATATTGTACAACCGTTTGATGCAGAGAAACGCAAACTGGTTTTTCAGGGATGTTCTCAACACACCACCCATTCCAACAAATCCTTGTTCTGATACAATTCTCTACTGCGCACTGGACAGGACGAGTTGCAGACAATACATTGCAGCCGCAAAGTCCTTGCTGCGATATTACAATGATCTGGCAGTTGTTGCACAGAGTGACGGTACGCTTGACAGCCAATGCATTCGGGAAATAGAGCAACATCTTCCTGGTGTAATTGTTTCTACGAAAGAACAGATGTTCCAGTGTATTGCGAAGAAGGCTGCTCCTGAATTGCTCAGATTGATACCTCCGCCAAAAGAATATCTGCAGCATACCTCTGTAAAAATCATGTATCTAAAGTTTTTGAACGTAATTTTCCAGTTTAATGGTTGTAAGGTTATCCTTATTGATTCTGATTTGTTGTTTCTGCGTAAACCGGATTATATAATAAACTGGGCCAAAGGGTGTTATTCCAATGATTTTTATAGTGAGGGGAGTAACGCCAAGGCTGAAGATTTTCATGCAATGGGATTTCATTTTACTCACCTTGATGTTGCCAATTTCAGTTCAGGGACAATAGGGGTGGGAGCTAATGTGACCCAGAAAGAGTTGATTGATATTTTTTCGAGGATTAGAGAATATGATACTTCATTATTTTATGCTTGGGAATTTGAACAAGCCTTATGGTCCATTGTGATGGCAAGAAGGGAAAAGCCCGTCAATATCGACGAGTTGAGAGAGGTGTATGTTGGCAGTGGCTGGCGTTCATATGAAGAGTTGAAGGAAAAAGCCGTGATTGCCCATTTTGCAGGCGCTGTCCGTTTCAATAATTTAAAATATCTCCGTTGTGCAAGAGATGTATTTGCTGATTTGCAATGTATTGAGGCTGGTGTGTAGATAATGAATGACTCTGATTTTCCCAAAACAACCGGAAACCTTTCGCCTTCATTTTTTCTCTTTCTTTTTTATATTGTGGTGTGGTGGCTCCAACTTGGTGAACGACTCGGGAAGAGATTTGGCACAGAAATCCGCCTTGAAGCGGTTGTAGCAGTTGTTTTGCTTGTTATAACGATATTTGATTCGTTTCGAAAAAAAACAGAAGAAAAGGCAGGCTTTACCCCATATATTGCATCTCTTTTCATTGTAATGATTATTCAGGTGGTTTTTGCTTGGGATTCTGATAGGGCTTGGGATGTTTTTATTGATAACGTACTGAAGTATTCAGCAATGGGATTGTTTATTGCTAGGTTTGTCCGAAACACTCAACAATTAGGATGGTTGATGTTTGTCTGGTTGTTAGCCTGCTGGAAGGGAACACTTGAAGGCGTCCTGGGTGGCATAACTGGTTCGCTGATATGGGAAAATCAAGGAATTATGAGGCTAAATGGTGTTGGTCTCTGGGCACACCCCAACTCGTTTTCTGAATTTGCCCTTGGTGCTATACCCTTCTGTTTTTACTTGTTCCCGTTGGTGACCAGAAAATGGTTGCGCCTGGGTTTGATTTCATTGTTTTGTTTCGCAACTTATGTGGTTGTTTACACCGGTTCGAGGACTGGTTATCTTGGCTACATTATTTTGATGATTTTATTTTATTTCCAGTCCCCCAAAACAGTTAAAAAGAAACTCCTTGTTGCTTTTTTGGTTCTGATTCCGTTGACTGTTGTTTATTTACCAACAGATTATCAAGGGCGGTTTTTGTCTACCTTCAGTGGAAAGGAAAAAGAGGGCGCCTCAAAAGAGTCGCGCCAAAAACTTTACCGCGAGGGATGGTACGTTTTCAAGCGCCATCCTTTTGGTGTTGGCGTCGGCAATTTCCGGGTAGCTGGCCTTAAATATTTTGACACGCCCATGGACCAGCATTGCCTTTACACCGAAGCTCTGACTGAAATTGGAATTCAGGGATTTATAGTATTCATGTTTTTTATGTCAAAAATATATGCCACGCTTGTTAACTTAAAAAAAGAGTTGTTGGTAATTCTTGGCAAGCTGGAAAGCGCAGCTCCTGATTGCGTGAGCACAATTTATGATGCGCGTCTCACATATGCGGTTCTCCAATCAACCCTTGTCTATTTTCTTTTACGGCTGTTTCTGGATATTTTTGGAATGGATCTTTATGGAATATGCTGGTGGTTTGTGGCTGGAATCACATCGTCACTTTTCTTTATTGTTAAACGCTTTCAGAACAAGATGCTACTTCTAGAAAAGGCACAATTAGTGGAATAATTTCTTTTAGATAAGCCATTGGCTTTGCTGGGATGTTTATTATATTTAAAGGTAATATTATGAAAATTTTGGTATTCGATGAATGGTTGCCTTGGCCACTTGAAAGCGGAAAGAAAATTAGAAGTTATAATTTGATGTCCAGGATTGCTAAATATCACCAGATTATTTATCTGGCATATGTTAGATCACCCGACGAGGATTATAAAATTGAAATTTTTAATAACTGGTGTTATAAAGTGATACCTGTTAATGATGTAAGAAGAGAAAAATGGAAAATTCCTTTTTATTTTGATGTTGTAAAAAATATTTTCTCTAAAATGCCTTTTTCGACACAATATCATATAACTGAAGAGTATGTTTGTGCCATAAAAGAAGCTATAGACAGAGAAAAACCAGATTTAGTGCATTGTGAATGGTCTAATTTAGCTCCTTGTTACCAGTATTTTCCTAAATTGCCGACTGTAATTTCGTCTCACAATATAGAATCAGATATATGGAAAAGATGGTATGCTGCTTCCAACAATTTATTATACAAATTAATTGCAAAGCAGCAAGCAGAACGAATTGAGATATTGGAAAAATTTTGGTACCCTAAAGCGGATGTTTGTATATCTGTGAGTGAACAGGATAAGCAAGTTATTGAGAGTTATGGTGCTAATGCTGTTGTTGTAGAGAATGGTGTCGATATTGATTATTACAGTAAGTATGAATACAATGGATATGATGAAAATTGTTTGGTATTCACGGCTTCATTTGACACATTCAGTAATCAGAATGGGGTGGAATATTTTATAAACGAAATATATCCAATAATAAAAAGGAGTAACTCTAAAATTAAATTGTATTTAGTTGGAAAGGAACCAACACAAAAGATAAAAAAATACGGAGAAAGAGATAGTAGTATTATAATTACTGGGTCAGTTCCAGATGTAAGACCGTTTATTGCTAAAGCATCTGTTTGTGTTGTGCCGTTAAGAATAGGGGGGGGGAGTCGATTAAAAATACTGGAAGCCTTAGCCATGAAGAAACCTGTTGTTTCTACCACTATTGGAGCAGAAGGTTTGTCCGTTAATAACGGTATTGATATCTTATTGGCGGATGAACCACATGTCTTTGCGGAAAATGTTCTGAAGGTTCTTGGTTCTTCGACTGCTAGGGATGCTCAGGTAGATGCTGGTTATTCTCTGGTAAAAAGAAATTATGATTGGAATATATTGGCTGACCTTCACAATAATGTTTGGTTACGTTTGAAATCATAAATTTTGATGCGCCATTACATGATCAGGTAGGTGTTGCTTATGGATATCATAAAACTATTGATTTCGTATTTGCCAGTTCAGTGGCAGTATGAGCTAAAAAGAATTCTTTATAGAAGGCAAATCAAGAAGGGGTTTTTTTTGACACCAGAGCCTGAATATAAATTGCTTTCTCAATTTGTCATGCCTGGTGATTGGATTATTGATATTGGCGCTAATGTTGGGCATTACACAAAAAAATTTTCGGACTTGGTTGGACCAGAAGGTCGGGTTATTGCTATTGAGCCAGTGCCTGCAACGTTTTCAATACTGTCTGCAAACTGTCAGTCGTTTTCCAATGCAAATGTTACTTTATTTAATGTAGCGGCATCTGAAATGTTTGATGTTGCTGGAATGGAAATTCCTAAATTTAAAACAGGATTGGCAAATTACTATGAAGCACACATTTTGCCCTCTTGTCAAGAAAGTACCTTTAATGTGCTTACCATCCCATTAGATGCTTTATGTATCAATAGCAGAATTAAATTGGTAAAAATTGACACAGAAGGACATGAAAAAATGGTTTTGAAAGGCATGCGACAGCTTTTGAAGCAATACCACCCTATACTTATTGTTGAAGCGCCATCTGATGATACGGTGTCATTCTTGTCTGATTTTGGATATGTTTCTGAAAAATTGCCTGATTCTCCAAATCTTATATTTAAAGTATGTAAGAATATCCAGTTATGAACAAGGTTTGCTACAATTAAATGAACTTTGTTGTAGATTTGGATTTTTGAAATTAACGTCTATGGCGCCCATTTAATCTAATCAACACATGGATACCATTAAATGTGCATGATCGAAATTTATAACCTATTTATGTTGAAACATAGTGTCTTCGTATGTGCGGAATTAACGGAATAGTTTCTTGGCACCGCGATTCTGGTGTTGTTGTCAATGAAATGAATCGACACTTACATCACCGAGGTCCGGATGATGATGGTGTTTTTTCTGCTGCTCCCTTGGCTCTAGGTCATGTTAGATTAAGTATTCTCGACCTGAGTAGCGCCGGTGCACAACCGATGTGCTTTGGTCGCTGGGTTTTGGTATTTAATGGAGAAATATACAATTTCCAGGCACTGCGTGATACGCTTATTAACTACGGTTACCAATTTACGTCGCGTAGCGACACTGAAGTGCTTCTGAAAGCTTGGGATTACTGGGGGGAGAAGTGCCTCTGCAGGCTAGAAGGCATGTTTGCGTTTGCCATTTACGATACTGCTGAACGGTTGTTGCATCTTTGCCGCGACAACTATGGAGTTAAGCCTCTATTCTATAGCCTAACTAACAATGAATTCATTTTTTCTTCAGAATTATCTACCTTGATTCATGCTCAGGCAACAATGCCTGAGATTGACAGGGATGCAATTGCTTCATATCTGGCTTTGCATTATGTTCCTGCGCCTCAAACTGGGCTGAATAACCTCTATAAGCTACCAGTTGCACACAGAATGACGGTGAGTTTTGCGGGAAACAAAATTCAGGCATCGGAGCCATATAAATGGGATGATCCTTATAAACCTCAGGACGACCCTGTCGGTATTTCAGTGGATGCCTTGGATGAAGCCCTGGCACGCAGTGTTAAAAAGCAGATGATCAGTGACGTTCCGGTAGGGGCTTTTTTAAGTGGCGGCGTTGATTCAAGCCTGATATGTCATTATGCCAGCCAGGTGCATAACGAGCCCTTGCATACCTTTTCAATCGGCTTCTCCGATGCTGGATGTGAATACGATGAAACTGCTTATGCCGCAAGAGCAGCAAAGCTTCTGGGCGCGGAACATCATGCCGTATGCGTTGAACTGGGTAGTTTGTCGGATCATATCGATGATATTTTGAACCGGATGGGTGAATTGAATGCCGATAGTTCCGTTTTCCTGAATCATATTGTTTGTGCAGAAGCACGTAAGCACGTTACGGTTTGTCTGAGCGGGGCTGGTGGTGACGAATTGTTTGGAGGCTACTACCGTCATCAGGCATTGTTGGCATTGGAACTGCTTATCTATTGCCCGCGCCAATTACTTCGGTTTATATTGAACCTGTTAACAATTTTTCCTCAAAACAGGGACAATAGGTTTGGCAATTTTGTACGACGTTTGATTCGCTTTCTGGAACAGCGCGAGGGAAATGGCGGCTTGATTAGTCTTATACGTCAAGATCGAGCTTACCCTCAACAGAGCTGCTTTCTCAGTCAACCACCACCCTCTACACTTCTAAAGGCTCTTGAATATGATTTTCGGCATTTTCTCGGAGATAATATTCTTGCCTTCAGTGATAAGATGAGCATGCTGCATGGTCTTGAAGTGCGAGTACCTTTTCTTGATTCCGGTGTCGTCAGGCTTGCCGAAAGCATGCAGAATCGTCAACGCGTCAGGATTTCCGAGAAAAAGGTGATTCTAAAACAGTTAGCTGTCCGATATTTCCCCAGGGACCTTATCTACCGAAAGAAGCAGGGTTTCGCTGCTCCTATGGAGGTCTGGCTGAGACAGCTCACAAAGGCCGAGCTGAGAAGGCGTTGCATGGAAGGTCTCGCAACCCAGATCCTGCCTGAAAAGGTGATTGATAACCTTATGGAAAATTTTCTTACCCGTAACAGGGATCTTTCGCTTCAGCTTTATTCATTGATTGTAATGAATCAGTGGCACGCAGCTCTCCATTGAAATTCAGCAGGATCGGACTTTTAATTTTCGTGATATTTGTCACAAACAAAATTGGGTAATTAGTCAATAGTATAAAAAAACAAAATAGTCACTGTTTCCGCAAGGGTAAAACCAGAGTGATCTGGTGGCACAAAGCTATGGGTCCTGAAAAAATCAGGATTGCCGGGCTGTCGAGAAACAGTTCCTCGCGTAATGTGTTATAATTATCGGAGGACTGTTTCTTTTTTTTTGTAGGCACAGGAACGGGCAAGGGTAATGGGCACAAGGGTAGGTATCGATATATATAAGGAGGTTTAATATGAGTTTCACCGGAAAATATTTATCTTCTCTTCAAGGACTGTCAATTGTTTTTCTTGGCTCGTTTGTTGTCTCAACTGCCCACGCTGATCCAACAATAACTGGGTTGAACGGGACTTTAGCGCACTCAAACAGTGTCACCATTAGTGGTGCAGGTTTTGGCATAAAATCACAGCCATCTCCGTTGGCCTTTGGTGATATGGAAAACAACAGCTTGGCTGCGAGAATAGGGATATGGTCAGGCAGTATGCCAACTGGCTATCCATCGGGATTCATGACGGTATCAACCCTGCATCAACGCAACTCTCATAGTAGGTATAATGCCACGTGCAATTTTGGGACGGGAACAACCGGAGCTGAATACTGCTCGTTTGGGCAGGGTACATCATCTGCTTCATGGTATATGCAATATTGGTACTACGTTGATAGCAGTACGGTTTGGGGACAAGGCAATATCAAAATGATTCGGCTTTGGAATAATTCGACCAATCAAAATATGTATGTTGTCGGACCATACAATCGCGGGATGGTGACAGTGGAAGGTGCTGATGAAGGGCATGGCTCCTATTTTTCTGGTTCTTGTCCCCCTTCCGCTGGAACAGGTTGGTATCCGGCTACATCTTCGTCCATTTGCGGTGATGCTGCCTTTGGTCACACGTGTAATTGTGCAGATTGGTTGCCGACTTCTTTTGAATGGCGCCGTTTTCATACCGATATGCCTTCTGGTTCATGGCATCTTTTCCAGTTTGAGTACAAGGAAGGTTCAGCAAATGGTCATAATGGTACGTTAAGATGGTGGGCAGATGGTAGGCTCGTTTACGATCATTCCAATATTAATACCAATACAAATGGAGCAAGTAAATTTCTATTCCATTTAGGTTGGTATAGTTCTCATGGGACAACCGATATTTCAGGTCCGGTTTATTTTGATGATGTTTATGCTGATACTACTTGGCAACGAGTGGAGATCGGCAACAGTGCCACATATAATAATTGTACTTTAAAAGAGATCCAAATCCCCACATCGTGGAGCGACGGTTCTATCGCCTTTACAGTCAATCAGGGGGCATTCGCAGATGGGGCGACAGGTTATATTTTTGTGACTGACGCAAATGGCACAAGAAATACGGGTTATACAGTGACATTCGGAAGTAGTGGAACAACAGATAAAACAGCCCCGACCGTTTCCTTGACAGCCCCGCTATCTGGCGCCACGGTAAGCTCTAACGCTACGGTAACTGCTTCAGCCTCCGATAATGTAGGCATTTCCAAAGTCGATTTCTATGTTGACAGCGCCAGTTCAACACCAATCGCTACAATTGCGACGGTGCCTTATACATTTACATGGAACACCACAACAGCAACAAATGGAACCCATACCCTTTATGCCAAGGCGTCCGACGCTGCAGGAAACTCCACCACATCCACAGGAGTAGCTGTTACCGTTTCCAATGCAGTGGTTGACTCTACCGCCCCCACAGTCTCGATCAGTTCACCAGCGTCAAATGCCACGCTGACCGGAAGTACAACCGTTACGGCCACAGCTTCTGACAATGTCGGCGTAACTAAAGTTGACTTTTTTGTCGACAGCACCAGCTCAACAGCGGTTTATACAGCGACCTCCTCACCCTATTCTTTTACCTGGGATCCTTCGACCGTTGCCAACGGATCTCACACCATTTACGCCAGGGCATCGGATTCGGCCGGCAATACAGGTATTTCAAACGTTGCGGTAACGGTGTCTGTAGCCACATCCTCCGGCACAATAAAGCGTAATGAGTGCGCGAGTCCGCCCACTGGTACTCTTTTCTGTGAGGACTTTGAGGGTTCGAATCCGAAAGATGATTTCGATGACTATGACGGAAATCCGGACACGGAAAATCTGATAGTGTCCGATAGCGGACCTGCTGCTGATTCATCCAACAAGGCTATCAGACTGCGAGTGCCGTCTGGTGTGTCGGGGCTTTCTGATCTTTTGAAGGTGCTTCCTTCGACTTATGACAAACTCTATGCTCGCTGGTACATTAAGTATGAGTCTGGTTTTAACTTCAGTGCGCCTGCTCATGGTGGCGGTCTCACCGCAGGTGACAGGAGTTATATAGGTCTTTCAGGCAATCGACCAGCAGGAAATGATTATGCGAGTTTCCTCATACAACCGTCAACTGATAGTATAGTGCCGTATTCCTATTCTTACTATCGAGGCATGTATCAGCAATGCACGGATCCTAACGGTAGTTGCTGGGGTGATTCTCTCCCATGCATCTATGACAGCGGTTCGACTTTTTGCACTAAATCCCAGGATCGTCCAACGGTCACAATGCCCAAACTGGTTGCGGGGCAATGGTACTGTTACGAGCAGATGATCGATATGGGAACAGCCAGCACTACTGGAACCGGAGCAACCGGCAGGATAACTCAATGGTTGGATGGTAATCAGTTTGGGGACAACACAAATCTCTGGCTCAGAACAACTGCCAATCTGAAGCTTCAAAACCTGTGGCTGGCTCTCTTTCACCATGATGGTACGCACTCCGATGTCGGAGAATTGATTGACAATGTTGTCGTATCGACCCAGCGTATCGGGTGCGGTGGATCATCTGGGACGGTTACTCCGGTATCGAATCTCAAGACTATAAAAGTGACACCATAGCAAAACCCGAAGATTTAACGTAATACAACAACGCCTCGTTCATTGAACGGGGCGTTGTTGTATTCATCTGAAAAACGAGTTTTT
>CAZYEF010000002.1:0-49846 GCA_964646375.1 uncultured Nitrospiraceae bacterium
CTCTCCGATATTTCCTCGTCATTATCCGGGGTGTTTTTTTGAAAGGGGTGGGCCTAGATATTCTTTGGCCCCAGATGTTGATTTTACTCCTCATCGGATGCGTTGTTATGGTTCTGAGCGCACTCCGTTTTAGAAAACGCATGAACTGACGGCAATACCTGCCTCCGTCCGCACCCCTGTGCTATACTAAGTGCAATCATTATTTTTAAAATGCTTGTTTCTACGGTTTATTTGACGTCCAGGGCAGAGGAGGAGTGTCATGATAATGATTTCGTATTATGTGAAATCTGCAATGCTGTTCGGGCTGGCCTGTCTGATTTGGTTGATTCCGCAGGTCGTCAATGCCCATTGTGATACGATGGATGGTCCGGTTATAGCGACAGCGAAGGCTGCATTGGAGAAAGGCGATATTACGCCGATATTGAAATGGGTCAAAAAAGATGACGAAAAGGAAATTCAGGCTCTTTTCCAGAAAACGTTGATTGTAAGAAGCAAAGGAAAGGATGCAAAGGAGTTGGCGGACAGATATTTCTTTGAGACCCTTGTTCGTGTTCACCGGGCAGGGGAGGGGGCTCCCTATACCGGACTGAAGCATGAACCTGCCGAACCGATCATCCAGGCGGCGGATAAAGCCTTGGAGTCCGGATCTGTCGACCATCTCGTGGAACATGTAACAAACAGCATTGCTGAGGGCATCCGGGAGCGTTTCAGAATAACCGCTGAAAAGAAGAAACATGCCAATGAAAACGTAGAAGCAGGAAGAGAATTTGTCGCAGCGTATGTAGAGTTTACTCATTATCTGGAACGGCTGCAGATGAACGCGTTGTCTCCTGCTCCGCACCATGAACAAAGCCGGAGTGGAAACGTGCCCGATCATCAAAAACATTCTCATTAACACCAGACGGCCACATTTGCAGTGCATTACGCAGCGACTGCACATAGTTGAGGAATGACGTATTGGTTTCCGGGATGCCAACTTCTTGAAATACGGATTACATCTTGTGCAGAGATATCAATAAAAGAAAGGAGTCTATACATGGATAAATGGAAATGTACCATTTGCGACTGGATTTATGACCCTGCCACGGGTGACCCCGAGAACGGAATTGCACCGGGCACGCCCTTCGAAAAGATTCCCGATTCCTGGGTTTGTCCGATTTGTGGCGCCGGTAAAGATGCTTTTATAAAGCTATGACACTGTTAAAACTACTTTCAACGGGAGGCGGCCTATGAAAATTCCAATCGTGGACCAGGAGGCCTGCATCGGCTGTGGAGCCTGCATTGACGCATGTCCTGAAGTTTTTGAACTCAGAGACGATCAGAAGGCATATGTGATAAATCCCGAAAAATGTAGTACCGGTAACTGTCAGGAGGCTATTGATATCTGTCCAGTTACGGCAATACGCTGGAGTGAATAAATGGCTTATTGATGATGCACCAGCGGTTCCTCCATGCAGGAATCATACTGAAGAAGCAATCCCGGGAATGGCGACAGATTGCCGGCTCATTGAAAACAGATTATGAAACGAATGCAATTCTTCGTGGTTTTTCCCCGGCCGCCATACAAGTACGATATAATATAAGCATCAGTTAATTGTATGCGTGCAACAATTCCGCAGCGGGGGGTGATGAAAATGCCTGTGAATGAGATAGTCAGCCTGACTCCTCATGAACAGGAGACAGTTGTTGCTGTCGCACAAGCATTGGAGCCGTTCGAAAAGGAGATTGCACTCGCTTGGCACCAGTTTTATGTATCGTCCAAAACCCTTCATCAATCCCGGGAAAGATCAGAACGAAATTTTCAACACGCTGTATGGCTCCTTCTTACGTCCTTGCGGGATGGCAATTTTACCGGTTATTTCAGGCGAGTCCAGAAAACAGGCGCAGCCTTCGCGAAGGCGAGGGAGCGTTATGACAACCTTTTGGTTTTCTTTCATTTTTTCGAAGAATCAATTGCGCCCTACCTGAAAAAGTGTTTTCCCAGGAAAAATGATCATGTTCGCTGTACCCTCGAGCATCTTTATCATGGTATAATCGGCCTCATGTCGCGCACCTATTTCAAGACACTCGAAAAGAATCATGAACGGTTTCTGAGTGCTCTTATTCACGACCTGCGAAATCCTCTTATTGGAGTGACCGGATTTGCCCAACTCATGGTGGAAAAACCCTTGCCGGAGCAGAAAAAAATAAAATTCCTGAAGATTATCAAGCAGAGCGGTGAAAAAGTTTCCGGCATCATTGATCATGCCCTTACCTACGGCAGTTTAAAAAATCGTAAAATTTTTCTGAAATTGAGCGACGCAGATGTTGTAGAAGTATGCAAGGAAGCGGCCACGGTGTTGCTGCCGGAAATCGAGCAGAAATGCTTTACCTTCACCATTAACCGGAAAAAACCGGAAAGCTGGGGGTATCTTCCTTCCGTCAGAACCGTGGCGGACCGGGAACTGCTGTTCAGGGCTGTAGGTAACTATTTTTCCAACGCTGTCAAACATGCAAAAAAAAAGATATCGGTTCTGGTAAGGGAACGAAAGGAAAATGTGGTTATTACGGTCAGGGATGATGGCCGCGGCATCCCCAAGGACAAAGTTGCCTGTATTTTTGATGAATATTATGTCATTCCAGGAGACAACAAAGGGATTGGAATCGGTCTCGCCAATGTCAAAATGATCGCTGAAATACGTAAAGGCAAAGTTTGGGTGGAATCTGACTATGGGAAGGGGTGCGCATTTCATCTCATGCTTCCCAAAAAGCAGGATGGCATGCCCGTCGCTCACGCCTGAGCTGGAAAAAACTTTTTTTAAAATGCTGCAAAATGGGCAATGGCTAAAGCGTAAGGACTTCAGAACAGACGCAACGTACAGGTTGGTAAGACGGGTTTTCACGGCAGCGTATGCCGTCCTGTGTATTTCCCGGCCCGGATATTCGTACTGCAATACTCTTGATACTTTGATGGAGGCCGCATAATAATGGAGAACGTCAGCACGATAAAAATAGGCACCTGGGAGGGTTTTTTGCAGCTTTCGCTGCTTACGGAAGACACATGGATTTACCGGGGGCAATCGGAAGATTGGCCGCTCAAAACGAGCCTGGAACGTGCCTGTGAACGGTCAAATATCAAACTGCATGATGCTCCGTCCCTGGAACAGTCATTGATAACAAATTTTCGCCGCCGGTATGACGGTAATGATCAGCAGTTTGTGCTCTCGGACACCCTGTATTGCCTGGCCCTGATGCAGCATCACGGAGCGCCGACGCGCCTGCTGGACTGGACATATTCCCCGTATGTGGCGCTCTATTTCGCCCTGGAGTTTTCCTACGGATCGAGCGTGGTCTGGTGTGTCAACCAGATGTGGTGGAGCAAAAAAGCGCGTCTGATCATGGGTGATCGACGCTATGAACAGCGAAATAAATACGAAACAAGAAATGACGCATCTTTTATTCCCCTCTACATGAATGAGAAACCATATAAAATGGTGGGTCTGGAAAACCCATTTTTTTTCAATCAGCGGCTGAATATCCAGCAGGGCGTCTTTCTTTGCTCCGGGAATGTTGCGGTGTCATTTGAAGAAAATCTGAAAGCACTGGAGGAGTGGCAGAACGCCAATGCCGTCATCAAAATACAGTGCGAAATGAGTATCGAGGACAGGCTGCGCGCGCTGAAGGAACTGCATAAAATGAATATTCACCGGGAAAGTTTGTTTCCCGGACTTGACGGGTTTGCACAGGCCCTTTCCCACCGGTTATGGTTATATCAAAAGATTCACGGGTGATGGCAGCGCGAGAACCAGATTATTTTTGAGTACACGGAACCGGAAACCGGCGAGTGTATTTTCTTGAAACTTTTTGCCAAGTATACTACTATGAGAGGGTGTACGGGCGCAGTACCGGTATGATTCTGATGGAAGGAGCAAACGATGCAGGAGAACAATGAACCTGGCAAGAACAAAAAATATGTTCTGATCATTGACTCGAATGTTGTTGACCGTTTTTCCACATGCCTGCTGCTCCAGCGATTTGGCTATTATGTTGTTACAGCCAATACCGAAGAAGAGGCCGTAACATTCATGACAATGCTCAAACCTTCTTTTGTTGTTGCCGCCGCCGGGCCTGTCGACATGCCCATGCTCCTCAATATGCAGAAAAGCCACCTTTTTTCGGAAGTCCCTTTCATCGTGCTGACATCCGCCGATAGGATTCTGGAGGATTTTCTTGCTGCGGGCGGGACAGCAGCCTCCCGTCTCAGAAAACCTGTTAATGTTGAGGAATTGTATCGGACTCTTCAATCGGTTGTTGAAAGGGGACAGCGCCGCAATATCAGAATCCCAACCCAAATCACCGCGACACTTGAAGACAAGCCCAGGGAAGGAAGGGGTTTCGTCAGTGACCTTTCCGAGGAAGGCATTTTTTTCCAAAGCCTTGAGCCACGGCCGATGCATGCGCGCATTCCGATAAGTTTTGAACTCATGGGCAGAACCATTCTGCTTGAAGCGATCGTTCTCTATTGCACTGCGGGTGAGGACGGATCGTTTAAAAAAACGGGGATGGGGCTGAAATTTGAGAAAATCAGTCCGGTAGACAGAAACCTGATAAAAACCTATATTCTGGATCATGTCAAGGAAGGCATGTCGCGGCAGCGGCATTATCATTGCTGAGTTGCAATCGCGCGATAGAATAACCTCTATTGTATATTTCCATATCGCCGCCCATCGTATAATTAATTAGCCTATGGTGCAATCAATACGGGTACTTCCCGATCATGTCATCAATAAAATTGCGGCTGGAGAAGTGGTGGAGCGTCCGGCATCGGTTGTCAAGGAACTTATTGAAAATTCCATTGATGCCGGTGCGACCGGCATTTTTATTGACATTGAGCAGGCCGGTAGGAGGCTTATCCGCATTGCAGACAATGGATTCGGCATGGGAAAGGAAGATGCACGGACTGCATTTGAACGGCATGCGACGAGTAAAATAGCAAGCGACTCGGATCTGGAAGCCGTCCAAACCATGGGGTTTCGCGG
The DNA here is from genome assembly GCA_964646375.1 of uncultured Nitrospiraceae bacterium. Taxonomy (GTDB): domain Bacteria; phylum Nitrospirota; class UBA9217; order UBA9217; family UBA9217; genus JBAZLV01. The sequence goes on from CAZYEF010000002.1 coordinate 5,019, forward strand.
CGAGGCGCTGTCAAGCATTGCCTCGGTATCACATGTAAGGCTTATTACTGCTGAACGAGGGGCTTCCTCCGGAGTAGTGATCGAAATTGAAGGCGGTTTGGTAAAAACAATCTCCGATACCGCAGCGTCCCAAGGCGCTACGTTCGAAATTAGCCATCTTTTTTTCAACACGCCTGCGAGGCTTAAATTCTTAAAGTCCCCGGCAACCGAGTTTTCGCACATTCTCTCCGTCGTATCGCGGCAGGCCATGGCCTCTCCCGCCATTCATTTCAGGCTTACCCACAATAAAAAGCTGGTTTTTGATCTTCCCGCCTCCCCGGATGAACGGGAACGGCTGCTTCAGCTGTATGGCCGTGAACTGGCCGATAACCTTATCGCTTTTTCACAGGAGCGGGACGGTATACATCTGCACGGCCATATTGGTCGTCCCGCATACACCCGCGCAGACCGAACATACCAGGATTTCTATGTTAATCGCCGCGCAATAAAGAACCCTTCGCTGAACCACGCTCTGTACAGCGCATACGATCAAATGCTTATGCGGGACCGCCACCCCGTTGGCTTTATTTTCATCGAAATCAATCCCGCATTGGTGGATGTCAATGTCCATCCAGCCAAGGCGGAGGTGCGCTTCAGAAATCAGGCGCAGATTCATGATTTGCTCCGGGATGTGATCAGAGAACGACTGCGCGCACATGAGATGACCAGCAGCGAAGTTTTCTCAACGACAGCGGCCTTTGAAGACCGGGTGAAGGAGTCCTGTGCGGAGTACCTTAAGAATCCGGCTTATTCCTGTACCACCGGACACGGCCAAAAAGAACCCATCTCGTTAGACCAGCGAAGAGATGAAAAAAATATTTGCAGTGATGACCGAGAATCCGGACTGTCTGAAGAAGAAACAGGCATCCTCCGGTCGTCTGCGCAAACGCCTTCTTTCTTTGGGCAGGGCATGCATCCGCTCGCGCAGATACATGACTCCTATATCGTCGCCCAGTATCAGGACGGTATGGCCATTGTTGATCAGCATGCCGCACATGAACGGGTGCTGTTTGAAAAGCTTCAGGATCTGTTTTCCCGCGGAGCCATCCCCGTCCAGAACCTTCTTATCCCTGCCCAGGTGGAACTGGGGCCGGCCCAGGGGCATCTGCTTGCTGAATTTTTGCCGGAATTGAACAAATTTGGCTTTCTTATCGAGGAATTCGGCAATAATACATTCGTAATAAAGGCAGTGCCGTCCTTTGCGGCAGGGTCGGACTATGCGCAAATGCTGCTCGATATACTTGATGAACTGAATGTACATGATAAAAACGCCAGGCTGGACAGGTTGTATGATGAAGTTTTAAGCGTCATGGCCTGTCATCCTGCCATCAAGGTTCACCGTCGGCTTGAACGACAAGAGATGGAGACGCTGCTGAATGACCTTCAGCAATGCCGTATGCCGCATACCTGTCCTCATGGCAGACCGACAATTGTCCGTTTCACCATGGAATCAATCAAAAAAATGTTCAAACGGTTGTGATTTGCTGAAAAAGCCTATACAGATCTCGTACTATGACAATCCGACCACGTTTTGTCTTTTTGGCACTTTGGTGCGGTATCATCAGTACCGCCTGTGCGTCTGCCATGGCCCCTGCGCTGCTTCTGGACAAAATGCGGGAAGGCGCAGCACCATTGATTGTTGATGTCCGTTCGCAGGGGGAGTATGATCAGGATCATCTGCCCGGAGCCGTCCATATTCCTTTTTTCAGAATTGGCTCCGGTTTGCATGCAAGAGGATATTTAAAAAAGGAACCATTGATCCTGTATTGTGAGCATGGTCCCAGGGCGGGAATCGCCGTTTTTTCACTGTATCTTTCAGGCTATGAACAGGTGTATGTGCTCGAGGGACATATGAAAGCCTGGAGGGAAAACAATTATCCTGTTGAAATTATACATCCTTGATTATGCTGGACAAACAATCCATTTTGATCATTGCCGGACCAACCGCGGTGGGAAAGACGGATGCATCCATTTCTCTTGCACAGGAACTCCGCACTGAGATCGTAAGCGCCGACTCGATGCAGATATATCGCGGAATGGATATTGGCACCGCTAAACCCACGAAAAAACAGCGGGAACTGGTTCCCCATCACATGGTTGACATCGTGGACCCGGACCAGGCATACAGCGTTGGTGATTATCTCAGGGACGCTCGCGCAGCCATTGATCGTATTCTGCTTTCCGGCAGGACTCCTCTTGTGGTGGGGGGGACAGGATTATACATACGGGCGCTTACCCGTGGGTTGTTTTCCGGTCCGCCTGCAGACAGGGAATTGCGGGCGCAATTGCTCCAGCGTGAGAAGGAAAACAGCCCGGGTACGTTGCATGCTGAGCTGAAAAGGCAGGATCCTGACGCTGCGGCAAAGATTCATCCGAACGATCTCAGACGCACGATGCGGGCGCTGGAGGTTTATTACCTGAAAGATAGAAGACTTTCTGAATTTCAGCGGGAGCATGCGTTCAATGAGATGCCGTATCGTTTTACGTTGCTGTTTCTCACAAGGGATCGTGCGGAGCTTTATCCTCGGATAGAAAGACGAGTGGACCGGATGATTGCGGACGGCTTGGAATCTGAGGTCAGGGGTCTGATGGACCTCGGATACGGACCGGACCTCATTTCCATGAAAGGATTGGGGTATCAGCATTTCATCGGGGTCTGCCTCGGGACACTATCGCGTGATGACGCCCGGGCCCTTCTGAAGCGTGATACCAAGCGTTTCGCCAAGCGTCAGTTCACCTGGTTCCGGCGTGAACTTCAGACAGTATGGATAGACGTCACCGGCCTTGCACAAACGGAAGAAATCGTCTCAAGAATAAAGAAAAGCGTTGAAATTTCAAATAAGTTAGTATAAGATAAAAAAAATTTTTTACTGAAGCATGTGCAGCGGCAGCAGTCTCCGCACGCGCTTCAATCGCCTAAAGAGGGGGGATTGATGGGAAAGTCGCAGGTAAATCTTCAGGACATTTTTCTCAATCAGATGCGCAAGGAAAAAATCTCTGTAACCGTGTATCTGGTGAACGGAGCACGCCTCACCGGAACGATCAAGGGATTTGACAACTTTGTCATCCTGATGAAGCAGGAAAATCAGCAACTTGTTTACAAACATGCGATATCCACCATTATTCCTGATAAGCCTGTAGAATTTCTGGAAGAAGGAGATGCCAGAAAATCGCCTGCTGATCAGGGGCCCGCGCAAGGGTGAGTGCATCACAGAACAACAGAAAATGGTCCATTAGGTTCCAGGTAAAATATTCATTTTGTATGAGGGTTTTCGCGAATGGCGCAGCGGAGTTCAGGATTTGAAAAAATAGAAATTGGCGTAATCGGCGGCAGTGGCCTGTACGCAATGGAAGGGCTCACGAATATAAAGTCAGTGAGCATCTCGACCCCGTTCGGAAAGCCATCTGATAAATATATAATCGGCACGCTGTTCGGAAAACGAATTGCGTTTCTTCCCCGGCATGGAAAAGGTCACCGCATAATGCCGACGGACATCAACTACCGGGCGAACATTTTTGGCATGAAGAAACTTGGTGTGCAAAGGATTATCTCGGTGAGCGCCGTGGGCAGCATGCGGGAAGAGATAAAGCCGGGGGACATCGTCATTCCCGATCAGTTCTATGATAACACGAAACATCGCCGAAGCACGTTTTTCGGAAACGGGATCGTTGCTCATGTAGGCATGGCCACTCCTGTGTGCACCGACCTGTGCGGCATTATCGCTCAGACCGGATCGACAACGGGTGCGGTTGTTCATCAGGGCGGCACCTATTTGTGCATGGAAGGACCGCAGTTCTCTAGCCGGGCGGAATCATTTGTTTACCGGAAATGGGACGTAGACGTCATCGGGATGACAAATGCCACTGAGGCAAAGCTTGCCCGCGAGGCAGAGATATGTTACTGCACCATCGCCCTTGCCACGGACTACGATTGCTGGCACCAGAGTGAAGAGTCCGTGACGGTGGAAGCCGTACTGGCGGTGATGAAAAAAAATATTGAAACATCCAAAGCCATGATCCGCGAAGCCGTGCGAATCATGCCGGAAACCAGAACCTGCATGTGTGGAGATTCCCTCAAAAACACTATCATGACCCCTGAAAAACTGGTTCCCGCAAAAACCAAAAAGGACCTTGCGCCAATTATCAAAAAGTATATGAAAAAAAGCTGAAGAATTTTCTCGGCGTACAGGAAAATATTTTCAGCAGTTTTTCCGTCATTCAGTTCACGCTACTGTTAAAAGAGAATGGAGGTTTTTGGTGAGTCTGCTTGTTGTGGGCACCGTGGCACTTGATTCTGTAAAGACCCCGTTTGGAAACGTGGAGAACGCCTTGGGAGGGTCTGCGACCTATTTTTCTACGGCTGCCAGTTATTTCGCTGATGTCAGACTCGTCGCCGTTATCGGTGAGGATTTTCCCCGTGAGCACATACAGTTTCTCAAGAGCAGGGACATCGATATACGGGGTCTCGAGATTCAAAAAGGAGAAACGTTCAAATGGAAAGGGGAATATGGGTATGATCTCAATGAAGCGCATACCCTGGCCACTCATTTGAATGTCCTGGCATCGTTCAAACCAACCATTGTGGATGATTACAAAAATTCTGAGATTGTTTTCCTCGCAAATGTGGATCCTGAAATCCAGCTCGATGTGCTGCGACAGGTGCCAGGGCCGAAGCTGGTGGCGTGCGATACCATGAATTATTGGATTTCGAGCAAGCTGGACGCTCTGAAGCGCACCCTCCAGAATGTAGATTTGCTGACAATCAACGAATCTGAAATCCGACAGTTATCCGGTGAGTCAAGCCTTGTCAAAGCTGCCAAAAAAGTGCAGGCCATGGGGCCGAAATCCATCGTTGTTAAACAAGGCAGCTATGGCGCGCTCTTATTCAATGGTCACAGCATATTCAGCGCACCCGCATATCCCCTCGAATCCGTTTTCGACCCTACCGGCGCCGGAGATTCCTTCGCCGGCGGTTTTATGGGATATCTGGCGAGCACCATGAATTTTTCCGAGGAAAGCATGCGAAAAGCCGTTATTTTCGGCAGCGTAATGGCGTCGCTTAACGTGGAATCGTTCAGCCTTGACCGGTTGAAAAGCCTCGATTATCAGGAGATTGAAAATAGATATCGGGAATTCAAGAAATTGACTCATTTTGAAGACATCTGATCGGAAGCCTTTCTACCGTTCACAACTGTTGCCTTGAGAGCCGACCCGGGATATGTTTGCTATTGATCTGAAAATAACCGATCTCCACATGAAGGATAGGGATATCTACAAGATATTCTTTTCCATGAATACACATCAAGTGGCGACTCCAGAAATGATGCTGGAAGACGCGAAGAGCTATGTTCTTTTTTTCCGGGAGAACAAAACAGATTTATCAGCATATATCGCACTTCATCTTCTGACGACAAACCGGAAGATGTTCTATTCTTATTCCTCCAATCCGTTCCCTGAGGAGCAGATAACCGAAGTTGAAGAAGAAGCCTTTGCGTTTGCTGAAGGATTGGGCGCGATGCTGGACGATGTTGTTTTTTCAAAATTGTCCGATGCAGACCAGAAACGCTGGATAGATGAACAGGATATTTTTTCCAAAACCACGCCGTTCGAAACACAGCCGGTTGCAGAGCCATCTGAGCCAGTGCAGCCTTCAAGTATGATGGCATCCCAGGCGCTGGAACCATCGCCGCCGGCGCAGCAGCCCCAGCAGCCCCAGCAGCCATCCATGAAACTACAAACAGACACTCTGTTTCAGCCGGCGCAACCTTTGCCCGCAGTTCACCAGACATCAGAACCATCGCCGGTGCCACCGGCACAGGATGTTCAGCAGATAGCCATACAGCCACGCGTGATCTATGTCTCTCAGCCGGCAGTCCAGCCACAACCACAAAACACTTCAGCACAACTGACTTCGGACTCGCCGCGAGACCTTCAAACACACCAGTTGCAGCAGGAACCGATACTGGAGGCGGAAATCATTATTCCGCAGCCTCCTCCGTTACAAAAAATTAGAAAAACGCCTTCAACTCCAGCGCCTCAGCAGCAAGTGCCCACTTCACAGGCACCCAGGGGGGAGACGGGAATGCGTTTACAGGCCCGTCCGGAATCCCGACCGCACCAGGCTGAACCTGCAAAGCAGCGTCTGCAGCAGCAGGTAAAAATGCCAACGAAGCAACAGCAGGAAATTATGCAGCGCGCTATTAAATCAGGGATTGCAAAACCTCCGTTGCAGGATTTCAGCGCGGAGGGCAAGACAGAAACAGGTTTGGTGAGCCGCGATCGCGAGGCGCTTGCGCGTCTTCTTACGTCATTCTGAAAGGAGTATGCGAGATGAGAGCATTTGCACTGATTGTTGTTCTGGCACTTGCCGGATGCGTGACCACGGGCGGCAATACCGTGGATAATACGAAAATGGCTGAGGGCTACTATATGAAAGGCCTCGCTTTTTTCCAGGAAAACAAATACGAACTTGCGGCGGTCGAGTTCCATCGGTCCATCCAGACGGACAGCTCCAATAAATGGTCATACTATTATCTGGGGATCATCAGCGATTTTCGGGAAAAGTTCGACGATGCAGTGAATTTCTATAAAGAGGCAATCAGCGTGGATTCGAATTTTTCTGAGGCCTACAATGCACTGGGAAGAACGTATTCGCAACAGCAAAAATGGCAGGATGCTCTCAAGGCATACAACAAAGCGTTGGACAATAAGCTGTATACCACTCCCCATCTGCCTTATTATAATATGGGCCAGGTGTATATGGCACAGAAAGATTACGAAAAGGCAATTGAAGCCTTCCGTGATGCAAAACGAAACTCGAATCAGGATTTCATTATCTATGCGCTCGGCACGGCCCTGCTGGAATCCGGGAAGACCAAGGAAGCAATCAATGAGTTTTCCGAGGGAGTCAAAGCCGCGCCGAAAAACGCGGGGATGCGATATAATCTTGCCCTGGCATATTTGAAGGCGGGCAGGAAAAACCTGGCATTGTCGGAATTCAAAAAGGCCGCGGAGTTTGCTCCCGCGAGCGATATTGCAGCAAAAGCGAACGATTACATTAAAACCTTGAGGTAACCGATGGAACCGTTGGGAAAATACCTGCGCGAGGCCCGCGAAGCGCAAAGGATTGATTTGCGGGATGCTGCTCAGCAGACCCGCATCAGCATTCAGTATCTTAAGGCGCTTGAAGATCAGGAATTTTCCAAGCTGCCGGGTGAGGTTTTTGTCAAAGGGTTTCTTAAAAATTACGCAAAGTTTCTCCATCTCGACGAATCAGAGGTGATGATTCGTTACAGCGAAACAAAACCTCCGAAACCATCACCGAAGGCGGAAACGGAAGACATCAAACAGCAGGAAGAGCCTCAAGCCGTCGTTGAAAAAAAGACGTCTCACAGGAAATCCCTCGAACCGTTTATCTGGGGCGCGGGCATCATACTCGCGCTCTCCCTGTTCTTCTTTTTCGCGTTGCCGGCACGGCAACAGCGTCAGCCTGGTCCGCAAGGGGTCCTGTCTCAGGGGGCAACAACGGTCCAGGCACCGGCGGGCAAACCGAGCAAGATCTATCTTGAGGTTGTTGCTCTGGAAAATACGTGGCTTCTGGTAAGAACCGACACCAGCCCCCAAAAGAAAGCGGTACTTCAGAAAGGGGAAACGCTTACCTGGAGCGCAGACGAACGCTTTCAACTGAGCTACGGCAGCGCTGGAGCGCTCAAGCTGTCGCTCAATGGCCGTGAACTACTGATGAACGAGCCAAAAAACACGGTAGTACGGGATCTGACTATTACAGCTGCCGGTATTGTTACCAAAAAAACACCCGCAGAATTTGCAAAGCCGAAAAAACCGAAACAAGACCAAGGAACAGGAACCCTTCAGGATCAATCCGCAGCCCGGCAACCGGCTGCGCAACAACAGTTACTTCAGCGAAAGCCGGACCAGGCACAACGGCGTCCCCAAGTGTCTTCTCAGCAATCCGGCACGGCACCGAAAGTCAAACCGGTCACTCCACAGTCTTTGCCAACCTCGACACATTAACAGTCTGCTTGTTTCCTCTGCAGGAAGGTCATTCGTTGTATGTGAGTGCCATTCCAGTATATTTTTTTGCAGCGGCTGCAGCGTAAAAATTTTTTATTTCGTTCATAAATAAACGGGGGAACACTGTCTTGCACGCTCTTTTTTGTAATCTTGATAAGCGGCTGATTGCAAAGGGAACAGCGTGTCAAAGGAACCGAGGATTTCGAAAGGGAAAAATCAGCAAGCACTTGCTCAAGCTGCACGGCCGTTTTTTCGGATTTGATGTAACAGTGGTTTGTCGCCAGGGGGCGCCGCACGAGTGCAGTATCCCGCGTCAGGATTACGCGCTGCTGTTCCAGCGAAAGATGAATAATGTCATCATCTTTGAATGCGGGACTATACAGGACATCGAATCCAAGCAGGCGCAGCCGGCGCGCGAGCCTGCCCAGCATAACATCAGCGACAAATTTCATATCGGTCTGGCCGTGAGATGCATGGCATGATACCGGAATGGACTCCTGATCTTCATTTGATATCGGGCATTGCCTGTGCTTTTACAGACGCGGGTTCATGAAAATTTTTTTAACCGCAGCGAGTTCGACACCACACTGATTGAACTGAAGGCCATAGCAAGCGAGGCCAACATGGGATTTAAAAGACCTTTGGGGCCCAAAAAAGGAAAGAGCACTCCAGCGGCGAGGGGAATGCCGAGCGTATTGTAGAAGAATGCCCAGAACAGGTTCATCTTGATTGTGCTCACTGTGTGTTTTGAAAGGCGCAGGGCGGTTGCAACTGTGCGGAGATCATCCTTGATCAGGGTGATGTCCGAGGCCTCAATGGCCACATCCGTCCCGGTGCCGATGGCTATTCCCACATCAGCCTGTGTCAGGGCCGGGGCATCATTGATGCCATCGCCGACCATGGCCACAACGCGGCCTTCCGCTTGCAGCTTTTTAATCAGGTCCATTTTGTCGCGCGGGAGCACTTCTGCCAGCACGTGGGTGATGCCGAGGGCGTCCGCAATGCAGCCGGCAGTGCTGCGGTTGTCGCCTGTCAGCATGACGACATCAAGACCAAGCCGTTTCAGTTCATGTACGGCCTCTTGTGAGTGCTCTTTCACGGTGTCAGCGACAGCGATGACGCCCGCGGCCTGATTGTCAACAGCGACGAAAATAGGGGTTTTGCCGGAAGAGGAAAATTCTTTAGCTGTCTCTGTTAATGATTTCAACGGGATGCCTTTCTGGATCATTAACTGGTCATTGCCCAGAAGGATTTCTTTGCCATTCACCCGGGCATGGACACCATAGCCCGGCAAGGCATCAAACGCATCAGGGCGTTCTACCGAAATTTTTTTTTCATCTGCTGCGCGTAGTATGGCATTTCCCAGAGGATGTTCAGAGCTTTTTTCCGCTGATGCGGCAAAAAAGAGGATCATTTCCCCGCTCATCCCCCTTCCGATGATGTCGGTAACCATCGGTTCTCCACGCGTGAGCGTCCCTGTCTTGTCAAGCACGATTGTATCTATCTTCCCCGCCGTTTCCAGGCTTTCTGCGTTTTTAAATAAGATTCCGAGCTCTGCACCCTTGCCGGTTCCTACCATGATAGCCGTGGGCGTGGCAAGTCCCATTGCACATGGACAGGCAATGATGAGTACGGCGATGAAATTGAGAAGTGCAAAGGTGATGCGCGTGTCCGGCGGTCCAAAAACGTACCAGAGAATCCCTGTGGCCAAGGCGACTGCGATAACAATGGGGACGAAAAAACCTGAAATAGAATCAGCCAGACGCTGGATGGGGGCTTTGGAACCCTGCGCTTCCTGAACCATCCGGATGATCTGCGCAAGCATCGTGTCCCTGCCGATTTTTGTTGCTTCGAAAATAAAAGAACCGGTTTTATTCAATGTTGCACCGATGACAGTGTCTCCTTCCTTTTTATCCACGGGAAGGCTCTCACCGGTGAGCATGGATTCATCCACAGCGGAGGTCCCATTTCGAACAATACCATCCACGGGAATCCGTTCACCCGGCCGCACAATGATGCGATCGCCAAATTCCACTTCATCAATAGGGATATCAACCTCGTTGCCTTCCCGGACAACCCGCGCAGTGCGCGGACTGAGTTTCATGAGCTTCTTGACAGCCTCGCCTGCACGAGTTTTCGCCCGTGTCTCCAGATATCTGCCGAACAATATCAGAGTGATGATAATCGCAGCGGTGTCGAAATATGCACCGCTGTGCGTTTCACCGTGCCTCGATAGCGACGGAAATATTGTGAGTGCAGCACTGTAGCCGTAGGCAGCGGTGGTACCTATGACAACGAGGGTGTTCATGTTCAAACTGCCGTGTTTGATTGAGGTCCACGCGTTCTGATAAAAATGGCGTCCTGCCCAGAATTGCACCGGTGTTGTTAAGACAAGAAGAATGATCCACATGGTCTGGCGGGGAAGAATTGCAAAGAATGGAATCATGTCCTGAAAACTTCCGATCAGAACCAACGTCGAAAGGACAACGCTTAGAATGAGCTTCGAGCGCAGTGATGACAATTCTTTTTCCCGCGCGATTTTATCCGCATCGTGTTCGACAATACCTTGACTCTGTTGAGGAAGAAAAAAACCTGCCCGCTCCGCAGCCTTGCGGATGTCTCGCAGGCTGATTTGACCAGGAAAGTATTGTATCACGGCCGTTCCGGTTGTGGTGTTCACTGAGGCTTTTATAACTCCTTCCAGAGCAGTTATGAGCTGTTCAAGTTCCTGTGCACGGGAGGCGTCAAGATCGGTGATCTGCACAGCAACTGTTTCTATCACGGCCTGATACCCCAGGTCGCTGATGCCGGTCAGGAAGCTTTCCGATTTGACGGAGTCAGGATCGAACTCCACGACTGCTTTTTCATTTGCGTAATTGACGTTTACTGCATGTACGCCCGGAATTTTTGCGATGTTTTTCTGGATTGCTGCGGCGCAATTGACGCAACTCATGCCTCGTATCGGGATGACGGCTTTTTTCGTTTTCATAGTTATATTTTAGCACACGCGGGTTAAGGAAGAAGTGAGTGCGGAAGTGCAGCGAACGCCGCAGCTTGAGAATATCAAAATTCAAAAGCGCATGGTGCCCGATTTCTCCTGCATGTGTGCGGGAGGAATCGGAGCTTACGGCCTGTGATAAAAAGGCGTTGTCACTATTTTGGCTGCGACCTCATGGTCCCGGACTTCTATTTCTATTTCCTGGCCTGGTTGAGCATACCGGGTCACGACATAGCCGAGGCCGATGCCTTTCCGAACCCGGGGCGACTGGCCGCAGCTGGTTACTGTGCCGATCTCGCGGTTTTCAGAGAAAATGCTGCCACCGTTTTTGGGCAGTCCTTTGTCAAGCAGTTCGAATCCGACAAGCCTTTCCTTGTTTTTTCCAGCATCCATTTTGAGCAGCGCATCCTTGCCGATAAAATCCTTTTTGAAGTCGATATATGACGCAAGGCCTGCTTCGAGCGGCGTGCGCGTTTCGTCAATATCGTTGCCGTACTGCAGATATCCCATTTCCAAACGCAGGGTATCTCTGCTTGAAAACCCGCATGGCAAAAGGCCTGTGCCGCTTCCCGCGGCCATGATGGCGTCCCAGAAGAGTTCAGCGCGGTCAGCGGGGATGAACAATTCATAGCCATGTTCACCGGTATAGCTGGCCCGGGATACGATTACAGTCGTGTCTAAAACAATCAGCTCCTGCGCCGTTTTTGGTTTGAATTTTTTTATATGCTGTGGTGCTGCAAGATTTTCGAATATATGCCCTGATTGGGGTCCCTGAAGGGCAAGGTGCGCCATATTCTGCGTTCTTTCGGCAATGGTGACATCATCTCCTGCATGTTTTTTCAGCCACGCAAGCACTTTTTCGGCGCTGACGGGGTTTGTCGTGATCAGGTAGCGGTTCCCCGGCAGGTGAAGGATGAGTGCGTCGCTGATAATGCCTCCCTGCTCGTTGCAAATCAGGCCATAGCAGAAAACACCTTCGGCTATTTTCGAGATGTTGCGGGCAACGATGGTATTCAGCAACCGGGAGGCATGCGCACCGCCCACCTCGATTCTGCCGAGAAAGCCGACATCAAAAAGGCCAGCAGCGGTTCGGACCGCATGATACTCGTTTTGGGAATCGGAGAATTGAAGCGGGATCTGCCATCCCTGGAAGTCGATCATTTTTGCATTTAACTGCAGATGCTTTTGATGGAGAACAGTGTGTTTCATGTAGCCCTCCTCAGGTATGCATAGTATCCAGTCCTCTGAGCGGAGAATGCACAGAACTTCGTAAAGAGCGGCAGTGTGCTGCTATTTTATTCTCAGTTTTTCCGGGTCGGTCTTCCCGTCGGCAAGTTTGCGGATGTCCTTTGGTTGGAAAGCGCCTTTTTCAGTTATGATGGCTGTAATGTAACGGGCCGGAGTGACATCAAATGCCGGATTCAGTACTGTCACGCCATCAGGTGCTATTTGGACCTTGCCGAAAATATGGGTAACTTCACGAGGATCACGCTCCTCGATGGGGATCAATGAGCCTGATTCAAGATTGAAATCCATTGTTGCAAAGGGGGCCGCCACATAGAATGGAATCCCGTGCTCCTTGCAAAGCACCGCAAGGCTGTAGGTGCCAATCTTGTTCGCGACATCACCGTTGCGTGCAATGCGGTCGGCCCCCACGATGGCGAGGTCGACCATGTCGCGGAACATAAAGTAACCTGCCATATTGTCGGTAATCAGTGTGCAGGGGATTTTTTCCTGCATGAGTTCCCATGCGGTCAGGCGCGCGCCCTGCAGCACCGGGCGTGTTTCATCCACGAAAACGTGAACTTTTTTCCCTTCAGATGAAGCCGTCCGCATCACGCCGAGGGCTGTTCCATAACCGGCCGTTGCAATGGATCCTGCATTGCAGTGGGTGATGATATTATCTCCGTCCGAGACAAATATGGAGCCATAGCCTCCGATCAGTTTATTCGTTTCGATATCCTCGTCCAGCATGCGCTGTGATTCCTGAACAATGACATCCCGCAGCGCGTCCAGGTCCTTGTCTCGATTATCCTGTACCACACGTTTTATCCGTTCGATTGCCCAGAAGAGGTTTACCGCGGTCGGTCTTGTGGCCGCCATGACGGCGCATATTTCCTCAAATTTTGTCCAGAATGCATCAAAAGTATCAGCCGATATTTGTCTTGCGCCGAGCGCCAGACCCATTGCTGCCGATATTCCGATTGCCGGTGCGCCGCGGACCCAGAGTTCCTTGATTCCTCGGGCTACTGTCTGGTAGTCCCTGCATTCAATATGGATGGTTTCGAGGGGCAGTTTTGATTGGTCCAGCATCCGCACGATACCGTCTTTCCATTCTATGGTCGGGATCATTCAAATCTCCTTCTGTTGGTTTGGCAGGGCTGCTACCGTATAGCTTAACTAACTATAGAGGAATATGAGAGAATTGTCAAAAAGAATCTGAAACCAGTACGCAGGAAGTGGTGATAGTTCCGGTGAGCGGGGGGCTTATCTGCCGGGACATTGCTGGAGCGAGAGGGTGCCGCTTCGTCCGTCAATAGTTCCCTGAATCAGGTCGCAGACAGGAACATGAGAAGGATTATCGTGCAGACGGCGAGCCCAGGCCTCCAGAGTAACGACCTGAACAGTCTTCTGTTTTATGGCTTCCAGGAGGATGCGAAAGAGGGGCATTTTGCTCATACCTTCTATTTCTGCATGAATGGTAAAGACGTTCAGTGTACCCGGTCGAAGCAGAGAGAGATAATGGCCGACGATGCGCTCTTCGGGATATTCAGGGCGGCCGAGCAGTTCATCCAGAGTAGGGAGGGTAGACGGTATCTGAACGGTCTTGTAGACTGTGCTGCCTATACGGGGATAGAAGGGATGGGAACCCCGCGCATCGCTGGCATACAGAAGACCGGCATCATCATAAGCCGCAAGGCTGAAGCTGTTTGCCTGCCAGCCTGCCGCACCTGCGGTCGTGGACGGTCTGTTGAAGATGCGTTCGAATTCCCGCCGTGCCTTGCCGAATTCCTCGTATATTTCATTCCTGGACATTTTCGCAAGTCCATCCTGCCAGCGTATATGGTCGTAACAGTGAATTCCGACTTCGTGGCCGAGGTCGCGTGTTTTCCTCATAATAGCTTCATTGCGTCTTCCAACATGAGGACCGGGAAGGAGAACGCCATTCAGGAGGGTTCGGATGCCGTACGCGGAGACGACACTGGTTCGGCTTACTTTTTTCAAAAATCCGGGTCGGAAAACGCGTTTTATAGCCCGGCCGGTATTATCCGGGCCGAGGGAAAAAAGGAATGTTGCTTTAATTGAAAATTTTTCAAAGAGGGTAAGAAGATTGGGGACACCGATGCGCGTACCGCGATCGGTGTCGACGTCGATTTTTATGGCGAGGATGGGCTTATCCGTATCCATTGCATTCGTTTTGCACTGGAGGCCTGAACGATAGTCCGTTTGCTGCGAACCAGGCATGATTCCGGCGTCTGTTATTCGCTCAGTTCACTTGACGGCCTTCCGAGATGATAATCCAGCGTCTTCCTGAGGGCGGTTTTAAAATCGGTGGTCGGTTTCCAGTCGAGATACTTTTCGGCATTTTTAATGGAGGGAACGCGGGTCTGGATGTCCTGGTACCCTTCACCATAGTAATCCTTGGACTGCACGTTGACGATCCTGACGCTTTCCGCGAGTTTTGCGTAGTTGGGATACGTTTTGATGAGCGCGATGAGCGCCTCTGCTAGCTCACGGATCGACATGTCGTTTGCCGGATTGCCGATGTTGAAAATGCGTCCGTCAGCGGCATTATCCTTGTTCTCGATGATGCGGATCAGTGCGTCAATGCCGTCGTCTATGTATGTGAAACTCCTGCGCTGTGCGCCGCCATCGACCAGCAGGATGTCCTTGCCGCGCAGTGTATTGCCGATGAACTGTGTAAGCACGCGTGAACTGCCTTCTTTTGGTTCGAGAATATTGTCAAGTTTTGGACCGATCCAGTTAAACGGACGAAAAAGCGTGTACCGCAGGCCTTCCTTCATGGCATAGGCGTGAATGACCCGGTCCAGCAGCTGCTTGGAGCAGGAATATATCCAGCGGGGCTTGTTGATCGGGCCGAGTATCAGACTTGATGTTTCCTCGTTAAACTCCCTGTCGGTGCACATGCCGTACACTTCCGACGTGGAGGGGAAAATCACCCGCTTTTTGTACTGCACGCATTTGCGTACAATAGCGAGATTGGCCTCAAAATCTAGTTCAAACACCCGCAACGGATCCAGCACATACGTCGCCGGCGTGGCAATGGCAACGAGAGGAATGACAATATCACACTTCCGGACATGATACTCAATCCATTCTTTATTGATGGTGATGTCGCCCTCAACAAAGTGAAACCGTTCATGACCCAGGCATTGCTCGAGTTTGTCACAGGACATATCCATGCCGTATACTTCCCAATCCTTGTGCTTTAAGATATATTCCGTGAGGCTGTTTCCGATAAAACCATTTACTCCGAGAATCAAAATCTTGAGGGCCATAATAGTCTCCGTTCTGATAAATGTCTTCCTGACTAAATTTTCTGGTTTCCCAGCAGTTGTTTTTTCAGCAAATTGTGTGCTCCGGCCGCGGCATCCTGTTCTTCCGATCCTTCCCACTGCATCGTCAGAATTTCGAGGCACCCGATTCCGGTGGCCACGCGAAGGGGCTTTTCGGACAGGACTTCTCCCGGTGTACCGCTGAAATCCGGATCTTTGCACGGTCGCGCCCACCAGATAAAGAGCCGTCTACCATCCTTCTCGGTGAATGCCCCCGGATAGGGATGGGTGACCGCGCGGATGAGATTATATATCTTTTCAGCGCTCTGTGTCCAGTCAATCCTGCCGTCCTCCGGTTTTCTTCCGCCGAAGTAGGTTGCCTGCGATTCGTCCTGTTTTTGACGGGCCGCTGTGCCTTTCAGCAACGCATCGATCTGGCGTCCGAGGACGGTGCGGGCGGCCCTGACCACTTTTTGAAATACAGCCTGTGCGGTGTCATCGTGCAAAATCGGCACTGCCAGCTGATCCACAATATCTCCAGCGTCGGCCCGTTTCACCATGTAGTGAAGGGTCACTCCGCTCTCTGTTTCACCGTGCAAAACGGCCCAGTTGATCGGCACCCGCCCCCGGTATTTTGGCAGGAGGGAACCGTGCATGTTAAAGGCGCCGAGAGGCGGAATGGTTAAGACCTCTTCCTTGATCATGTTGCGGTAGTAGAAGGAAAATATCAACCGTGGCGCCCAGGCGCGAATGCGGTCGATCCATTCGGGAGTGTTTATGGATTGAGGAGTAAACACGGGGACATTATTTCGGGTGGCGAGCTCCTTCACTGACTTGAACCATATCTGTTCATGCGGGTTGTCTTCATGAGTGATGACGGCAACGATGTTCTCGCGGCGTTCCAGCAGGAGGCTCAGGCATTCATATCCTACATCATGGTAGGCAAAAACGAGTATGGCGGGTTTATTCATCGGTCCTCTCATATACTTTTCGGATTACGAACCGGGGGCGTCTGCGCACTTCCTTGTGGATGCGGCCGACATATTCACCGATAATGCCGAGCCCCATGATGCCGATGCCCACGAGGAAATAGAGGATTGCGAACAAGGTAAAAACGCCTTCCGCTTCGGGACCGACCAGCAACCGGCGGATGAACAGATATATCACAAACAGGATGGAGAGCGCGGACACGGCTATGCCGATCAGGGTGAAAATCTGGAGCGGGACCACTGAAAAGCCCGTCATGAGATCAAAGTTGAGACGGATCAGGTCGTAAAGCCGGTATTTTGATTCCCCTGCCGCCCGGGCCGCGTGTTCCACTTCCACCTCGGTGGGATTCGATGCGAAACTGTGCGCCAGGGCGGGGATGAAAGTCGAGGCTTCTTCGCTTGCAACAATATTTTCGATGATATTTTTTCGGTATGCCCGGAGCATGCATCCCTGATCGCGCATGCGGATGTTGGTGATTTTTGCGCGGATGCCGTTGATAACACGCGAGGCATATTTTCTAAAGAAGGTGTCCTGGCGGTTTTTGCGGTATCCGCCGACCACGTCGTGGCCAGCTTCCATGACGGCAACCAATTTGGGAATTTCTTCCGGAGGATTCTGAAGGTCGGCGTCAAGGGTTATGATGATCTCGCCGCGCACCCGTTCGAACGCGGCCATAATCGCCATATGCTGGCCAAAATTGCCGTTAAAATCGATAACACGCACCTGCTTCGGCCGGCGGTCATGAAATTCTTTCAGCATGACACCGGAACGATCGCGGCTCCCGTCGTTGGTGAATATGATTTCAAAGGATTTTCCGAGTTTGTCCATTACTCCCGTCAGACGCGCAAAAAGAGTTTCAAGATTTTCCTGCTCATTATAGACGGGTATAACAATGCTGATATATGGTTTGCTCATGCGGGTTTCCTCCCGAAGAGATCGGCCATGGCTTCGACCACCCGGTCCTGATCTGCGTCAGTCAAGGCCGGGAACAGCGGAAGGCTTACGATGCGGTCAGAGATGGTTTCGGCGTGCGGGAAATCTCCGCGCTTAAAGCCGAATTGTTCTCGATAGTACGGATATAAATGCACGGCGCGGTAGTGCAGGCCGGTGCCTATATTGCGGTCTTTCATGCCTTGCATGAAGGCATCGCGGTCCATGCCCGCCGCCTGGGGATTGATAAGCGGCGTATAGAGGTGCCAGGCATGGAGGTGTGCAAAAGCAGGCGAGGACGTCAGCGTCCATTGCTGCCAGTCCGCAAGCAGGGAGTGGTATCTTCGCGCAAGTTCCGTCCGCCGTTTGATGAATCCGTCAAGTTGTTTCAACTGATGAAGCCCGATGGCCGCCTGGATGTCCATCATATTGTATTTGTACCCAGGCGAGATTATTTCATAATGCTGGCTGCCTTTCTTCCCGAAGCGGTTCCATGCTTCGCGGTCCATGCCGTGAAAGCGCAGAAGGGCTATGTCGGCGGCCAGTTTCTCATCACGCGTGGCAACGCAGCCGCCTTCGCCGGTCGTCATGTTTTTGTTGGGATGGAAACTGAAGACCTGGACATCGCCGAAGCTTCCAATGCGTTTGCCTTTGTATTCCGTGCCTATGGCGTGCGCCGCATCTTCAATAACCCGAAGGTTGTATTTTTGCGCGATATCGTACAGCGGATCAAGATCCACCGGCAAACCGGCAAAATGCACGGGCATGATGGCGCGGGTGCGTTTGGTGACCGCCTGTTCTATTTTTTTCACATCCATATTGTACGTGCCAGGCTCAACGTCCACGAGGACCGGTTTGCCTCCGGCAAGGACGATCGTGTTGAGGGTGGCCGCGAATGTCATGGGCGTTGTAATCACTTCATCGCCCGGGTTCAGCTGGAGCGCCACGAGTACCAGATGCAAGCCCGCGGTTGCCGAGGTAAGGGCAAGGACATGCGGTGCCCCGAGATAGGTTCTCAGATCATCCTCGAACTGTTTGACGCGCGGTCCCGTGGTGATCCATCCTGATTTCAGGCAGGCCACGACTTCATCAATGGCGGACTGGCTGATGGACGGACGCGAGAATGGCAGAAATTCTTCGTTTTGGCGGGTTGACATGGAATCCTCACTCGGTATTAATAGTGCTGGTTTTTAGAACAATCAGCTCTTGGTAACAAAATACACACCAACGCAAATAATCAATATCCCCATGATGCGCACCAGGGAAAGGTTTTCCTGGAAAAGATAGTATCCTGCGACGGCATTGACGATATACCCTACGCTCAAGAGGGGATAGGCGTAGCTCACCTCCACCCGGGAGAGGACCATCAGCCAGACCGCGACACTGATGACATAGCAGACCAGGCCCGCGAGGACGAATATGTTCCCGGCCGCCTGCAGTCCGATGGGGATGGCATTCGTCCAGGTGAATTCGAAATAGCCGATTCTGCGCATTCCTTCCTTGAGGAAAAGCTGGGCCGCGGCGTTGAGCAGCACGCCAAGCATAATTAAGGGAAGGTATATCATGGACTGACCTCTTTCATGTCGGTATTGGAAAGGATGATATGTCTGGCGTTCTGCGCAACAGGAAAGAGTTTCAGGTCCGGATTAGCGCGCAGGGTGTTGTATGTTTCAAGTTTGGTCACCATGTACATGGTTGAGGAGCCATGCCAGCGCTTCCAGAACGTTGCGGTGTCGATCATCCATTGGCTGGTATTTTCCACCTCGGTGCCGAATTCAAGCTCGCCCTTCCAGTCCACAACGGTGATGCGCCGTTCCAGATATACCGGCAGATCCTGATAATAGGTATGGTAGCTTGCCACTTCATCACCCGGTTTTATTTTTGCTTTGAGCACGAGTGCAATGTTTTTTATGGATTTTGTGTCCACAAGCGGTGAGGCCGCATTTGCTTCAATCAGGAAGAGCGCAGACGCTGCGGTCAGAACAATGAAGGCGTGCCGGAAACCGCGGTACTTTGCCAGAGCCCACGATGCTGCGGTACCAGCGACAACGGTCACTGCGATGAGGATTCGCCAGAGACCCAGCATCCGGATATCACCCGCGTCAGCGGAGAGAATCGGCCTGAAATAAGGCAGAAGAATCAACACTGCAGCCAGCACAATCGCGACAATAACGAGAGCGAGGTAGCCTGCCCGAATGCCCGGAAAATCACTGCTGTTCCACGCCGCGGCGTGATAGCGTCCGATCAAGATGGCGAGGGGTGGAAATACCGGTAAAATATACGGGATCAGCTTTGAATCGGAGATTGAGAAAAAAACAAAAACCAGACCGGCCCAGAGCAGAAGAAAGAGGGCGTCCCGGTGTTCATGCCGTTCCTTCCAGGAGGAAGGCAGGCTGTGCTTGATCGATTGCACAAGGAAGGCACTCCACGGAAACAGACCCAGGAGAAGAATCGGGACGAAGAACCAGACGGGCTGATACCGTCCATGCACCTTGGTCAGGTACCGAATAAAATGTTCATGGATAAAATAAAAGTTGAAAAATTCAGGGTTCGCAATGCCAACCATGATATGCCATGGCGCTGCGACAAGAAGGAACAAGGCAAGACCGGTCGGCAGATAGATGGTTTTCAAGAGACGCCATTCGCCGAGGAGCAGTATCCACGTGCCGATTACCATGCCCGGTATCAGAATGCCGATCAGCCCCTTGGTCAGAACTGCAAGCGCGGAGAAGGCATAAAAACACCAGAAGTAGAGCCGCCGCTTTGTTCCGGCCGGTTCGTGTGTTCCGATGAGAAAAGAGAGAAGTGCGGCAGTCAGCAGGATCGAAACCGTGAGATCCAGAATAATTGCCCGGCTCAGCGTATAGTATAAAAGGCTTGTGGCGAGTATCGCTCCGGCAAGAACTCCGGTCATGCAGTCGAAAAGCCGTGCACCGGCGATGGCGACGGCAAGGCATCCGAGGAGGGCCATTATCGCAGGCCAGAGGCGGAGCGTGAATTCGTGAAGACCGAACAGTTTTATGGAAAAAGCTTCAAGCCAGTAAAACAACACCGGTTTTTCAAAATATTTTACGTGATTCAGGCGAGGGGTGAGATAGTCACCGGAAACAACCATTTCCCGTGGGATTTCCACATACCGTCCTTCATCCGGCACGGAGAGGGGCCGGTTGCCCAGCATGAAGGTAAAGAGCAAAGTGGCCAGTATGGTCAGAAGAATTAGGTCGCGCAAGGGAAGCCGACCTGGTTGTGTGGAGCTTAAGGTCATGAATGTTTTTCAGTTTTCGTGGAACGCGCCTGCAAGAATTTATGAGGAGTGATCATGTCTGATTTTCAGAGAATGATCGCACCGATAGTGTTTATTTGGAGCATAGATTTTACCTTGTGCTGTACGGTTTGTCAAATATTTAAATTTTCTGGGAAATTGGAAACTACGCGCAGGGATGATTCCGCCGTACGGCCCGGAACCATCGCGCTGCCGAGTATGAAAAGCGGGTGAGAAGAAGGAGGATCGGCCGGCACCGAATGGTGCTATTCTTTTCCAGGCGAGGAGTCTTTGCGCGGTGCTTCGCACGCCATGTGTCTGATCACCTTGCCTTTGACCATGTACACGACCATCTCGGCAATGTTTGTTGAGTGGTCCGCTATACGTTCCATGTATTTTGTGATGGCGGTAACGCGTATCGCCCGAGATATGGTTTGAGGGTCCCTCAGCATGAAGAGAAGAAGTTCATTAAATATCTGCTGGTTCAGATTGTCGACGAAATCGTCAGCGGCGCACACCTGCATGGCGAGATCAGCGTCCCTCTTAAGGAAGGCATCGAGGCTGTCTTTGAGCATTTTCTGGGACGCCTCAGCCATGCGCGGCAGGTCAATATAGGGTTTGAGCGGCGGCTCATCGCACAGTTCCGTCACCCGCTCGCAGATGTCCACGGCCAGATCCCCCACGCGCTCAAGGTCCGTGATGATCTTGATGGCGGTCGTCACAAAGCGGAGATTGCTGCCGGTTGGCTGCCAGAGCGCGAGAAAACGGATGCATTCCTCCTCGATTTCAACGTCGTAGGTATTGATGATGGAATCTCCGTCGATTACCCGCCGTGCGAGGTCCCGATCGCGGTCCACCAGCGCCTTGATGGATTTTTTGATTGCATCCTCAACGGCAGCTCCCATTTTCAGTATTTTTTCCTTGAGCTTGGTGAGGTCCTGCTCTTTTTGTGTGGACATATGGTTCTCCTTCATTGATTCCGGCTGGAAACAGGCGTCACGCGTCCCGGTTTTTTCTCCGCAATCATCCAAACCTTCCGGTAATGTAGTCGTCAGTCTGTTTTTTATCGGGGTTCGTGAATATTTTTTCGGTGGTTCCGTATTCAATAAGTTCCCCCATGTAGAGAAATCCCGTCATGTCGGAAACCCGGGCCGCCTGCTGCATGTTGTGCGTCACAATAATGATCGAAACGTCCTTTTTGAGGGTCACGACGAGTTCTTCTATCTTTGCTGTTGAGATAGGGTCCAGTGCCGACGTCGGTTCATCAAAGAGCAGAACCTCCGGTTCAACGGCAAGGGCACGCGCGATCACCAGCCGCTGCTGCTGTCCTCCCGAGAGCTCATAGGCGCTTGCATTCATTTTGTCACGGACCTCATTCCAGAGAACGGCGTTTTTAAGAGCTTGTTCGATCCGTCCGGTAAGCTCCCCTTTGTTTTTGATGCCCTTCAGTTTAAGACCGTAAGCAATATTATCGGCGATGGACATGGGGAACGGCGTGGGTTTCTGAAAGACCATGCCGATTCTGCTTCGGAGACTGATGAGATCGACATCACCTGACAGGATATTGTTTCCCTGAAACAGGATTTCTCCTTCATACCGGTGGTTGGGGTAGAGGTCGTGCATCCGGTTGAAACACCGGAGAAGTGTTGTTTTTCCGCACCCTGACGGGCCGATAAGCGCGGTGACATTGTTTTTGTAAATCGGCAGTGAAATATTCTGAAGCGCACGGACGTCTATACTGTAGTAGAAATCCAGCTTCCTGACCTCGATTTCTATGGTCGAGTTCACTATTTGTACCTCCACTTGAGAAGAAGTCTGCCAAGGATCGTCACCACAAGAATGAAAAGGGTAATGACGAATGAGGCGGCCCATGCCTGTTTATGCCAGTCATCGTAGGGCCCCATGGCAAACTGGAAAATGGTAACCGTCAGCGATGCAATCGGGCGGTTCATGTCCAGGGAAAAGAAATTGTTATTAAATGAGGTAAAGAGCAACGGCGCCGTTTCACCGGCCACCCGGGCAATGGAGAGCAATATGCCGGTCAGAATTCCTGTGGCCGCCCCCCGGTAGACAACCTGGATAATCACCTTGTAGTACGGTGCTCCCAGGGCGAATGCGGCTTCCCGCAGGGTCCAGGGAACCATGGACAGCATGTCTTCCGTGGTTCTCAGGACCACCGGAATCATGATTACGGCAAGGGCTACCGCACCGGCCCATCCGCTGAAATGCCCCAGCGATCTTACGAGCAATGCATAAATGAATGTGCCGACGACAATGGAAGGAACGCTTACGATAATATCCGCCAGTACGCTGATGGTGCGGGCGTAGCGGGTCCGTTTTGCATATTCCGCGAGAAAGGTCCCTCCCAGGACGCCGAGCGGCACGCCGATCAGTGTTGCGAATACCGTGATCAAGAGCTGGCCGACGAAGGCATGTCTGAGGCCACCGCCTGTTTCACCGGGAGGAACGGGGTCGTGGATAAAAAGGCTGATATTGAGCGACCCGATGCCGTTTATGATGACATCGCCCAGGATAAAAATGAGCCAGAACAAGCCGGTTATCGCCGCCAGTGAACTGAGTGCGAGGGCTATAAAGCCTTCTAGTTTGCGTTTTTTTTCTATGTCCATAGCGTTCGAAAAAAAAGAATGCCCGATTCTGCCCGGCGTGTCTATCTTGAGTATTTCTTTTCCGCCTTGATCAGGAACAGTTTCGCTATTGCCAGTGTGATAAAACTCAGTAAAAACAGCACCAGCGCAAGATAAAAAAGGGCTGATAGATAGATATCATTGTCTGCTTCCGTAAATTCATTTGCCAGGGTGACGGTAATGGTCGCAGCCGCATCGAAAAATGATGTGGCGATTTTATGGTTGTTGCCGAGAACGAAAGCCACGGCCATGGTCTCACCAAGCGCCCTGCCGAGAGAGAGCACCACCCCGCCGAACACGCCCAATTTGGAGTAGGGGAGTACGATGTTTTTTACCACTTCCCATTGGGTTGCGCCTACGGCATAGGCGGATTCCTTTACCACCGATGGTGTGAGATTGAATGAATCTCTGGCAATGCTGGCGGTGAATGGTATGATCATGATGCTCAGGATGACGCTTGCGGTCAGGATGTCAATGCCGAGTGGAGTGCCGCGGAACAGTATCTCGAGTACAGGAACCCGTCCGATGGTGTTTTGGAGTGCTGGTTCTATATATTTGCTCATGATCGGTGCCAGCGTGAAAAGACCCCACATGCCGTAAATAATGCTTGGAATAGCGGCGAGCAGCTCGATTGCGATGCCGATGGGGCCTTTCAGGACATTTGGTGCAATTTCCGTAACGAAGATTGCAATGCCGATCGCGGTGGGTACCGCAATGAGGAGCGAAAGTGCCGTCGTGATGAAGGTGCCATAAATATTCGTGGCCGCGCCGAAACTTTCCTTGACGGGGTTCCAGTCAGTGGATGTCAAAAAATTTATAATGCCGAATTTTTTTATGGCCGGAGATGATTCTTGAATCAGTATCCAGAAAATACCGAGTATGATTAAAACTACCGAAAGCGATGCAACGGCAGTAATAACTGAGAATGCAAAGTCCCAGGGATTTTTTTTAGGTATAATTGCCAATGAACCTGACTCCTGTAAAAAAAGTCTGCAACTTAAGGGCCTGTCTGATAAGTAAAAAAAGGGCCAGATAGTTGATTATAGCTATCTGACCCGAGAGAGTCAAACAGGGCTGTATTTGCGCTGCCGGGTTTACTGAATGCCGTTTGCTTTCCAGTATGCCTTGACTTTCTCCTGCAACGGCTTCGGCAGCGGGATATAAATCAATTTCTTTGCTGTCTGGTTGCCGTTCGTATATGCCCAGTCAAAGAATTTTGCGGTCTTCGCATTTGCGGCTTTTTTGTCTTTTGCCATAAGGATAAAGGTCGCTCCGGCGATGGGCCATGAATTTTTTCCCGGAGAATTGGTAAGCCAGACATAGAAATCCTTTGCGGGATCAAAATTACCCGAGGCGGCTGCGTCTTCAAAGGATTCAAAAGTAGGTTCAACAAATTTGCCGGCAGGATTCTTCAGCATTACATATACCAGATTGTTTTGTTTAGCATAGGCGAATTCCACGTAGCCGATGGAATTGTTCGTCTGTTTTACATAATTAGCCACGCCTTCATTGCCCTTGCCGCCGATGCCTACGGGCCATGACACCGATTTCCCTTCACCGACCTTGGTCTTCCAGTCTGCGGAGGATTCAGCAAGATAGTGGGTGAAGATCGCCGTCGTGCCTGAGCCGTCCGAACGGTGTACTACCGTAATGTCGCCAGATGACAGGTTCAGGCCGGGATTAAGCTTTTTAATCTGCGCATCATCCCATTTTTTGATATCGCCGAGAAAAATTTTTGCCAAGACGGTGGAATCCAGCTTTAACTGGCCTGACTTGACGCCTTTGATATTAATGACCGGGGTGATGCCGCCGACAACGGTTGGGAATTGAATCAGATTGTCTTTTTTCAGCTTTGTTGATTCCAGCGGGTCGTCTGAAGCCCCGAAGTCCACGGTCCGTTCGACAATCTGACGCTGTCCCGCGCCGGATCCGACGGACTGATAGTTAAGCTTGGTTCCTGTTACCTTGTTGTATTCATGTGCCCATGCTGAATAGAGGGGTGCGGGGAAGGATGCACCGGCGCCGTTTAACGTTTCTTCTGCATGTCCTATGGCTGTCATTAACATAAACGTCACCAACATTACTGCACTTAAAGTCAATATTGCGATTTTTTTCATCAGTACTCCTCCTTAATTGTTAAGTAGCTGCAATAACCATACTATTGAATTGTTACAATTATGTTACAGTTCCATGACAATTGCATAAAAAAGATTTTAACTAGATATAATTGTATCACGCATCGGCGCGGACATGTGCTCTTCTTAGGAGCGCATGCCGTCATGCACAGCAGAGATAGAGATTAATATTTTGCCGGAGATTAGCGATGTCTCCCTTGCAAATATATCCCTGAACTTTGCATGCAGAAACGATTTCCCGCAGACTGCATTCATCATTTGAGGAATAAAAGACAATCGGAACGTGATTCGCCTCATGATTGGCACGCAGCATTGCTGCAAGCTTGTCGCCTGATACCCCAGGCATATTTATGTCGAGCAGCACCAGATCCGGCTTTAACTCCAGTATGCGATTGACCGCGCCGAACCCGTTATGATGAGTAATTACCTCAATCCCTTCGTTTTCTACCAGCTCCTTGACAATATCGAGATGCATTTCATCGTCATCAACTACGAATATCCTTTTTTTAGTCTGGTTCTCTTTTTCATGTAAAATAACATTCATGGCAGAATTTTTTCCTCCAAAACTATCCCGTTCACACCGGCAGAGAGGGTTCCGCATGCGGCTGCAGCAGGATGCATCTGACTTTGCTTTTCAGTTCTCCGATACACCCCTTACAGATATAACCTTTTGCTCCATACCGCGCGGCGTAATCACGCAGGCTGTCTTCATCATTTGATGAATAGAAAATGAACGGTGAATCACGCCAACGGAGCAATTTTGCCAATTGATCGCCGGAAAGCCCCGGCATGTTGATGTCGAGCAGTATGAGGTCCGGACGCAGTTCTTTCACCAGAGTCGTTATACCTATCCCATGGTTGCTTTTATGTGTGCACACATACCATTGCTCGTCCTGCAGCAGTTCACTGGTCGTATAAAGATGCAGTTCGTCATCATCAATTACCAGTATTTTCTTTTTGTTCCTGTCCATGGAGAAATATTTCCCGCCTTTCCTTGTTTATGTGGATCGGGATTGAGAGTGAAAACGTCGTTCCCCTGCCGAACGTGCTTGATACGCCTATTGATCCTCCGAGGAGACCGGCCAGATTCCTGCTGATTGTCAATCCAAGTCCGGTCCCCTCGTATTGCTTGGTTTTGGCGTCTTCTACCTGAGTAAAGGCCGTGAACAGATTGGCAAGATGTTCTTCCTTGATTCCGATGCCTGTATCGGCTATCGAAATTTCCAGGATATTGTCTTTTCTGAGCAAGCCCATTGTAATAGTGCCGGCTTCAGTGAATTTGGCTGCATTGCTTGCAAGGTTCGTGATAATCTGCCGCAATTTAACCGGGTCGGAAATAATAGTAATAGATTCGGCACAGAGGGTAATCACGACATTGACCGGTTTGTTGCCGACAAGAATCCGGGTTGTTTGAGCGATTTCTGTTATAAGGGCCGAAACATCGACGGGCTGACATAATACGGTCATTTTCCCGGCTTCAATTTTCGACAAATCGAGAATGTTTGTGATTATTGTCCTGAGATTTGTCGCGCTGGTAATCATAAACGAGAGACGTTCCTTAATTTGTTCAATGGAATTCTTTTCTGCCGCCATGCGGAGCAATTCCGCAAGGCCAATGATGGCATTGACGGGCGACCGAAGTTCATGGGTAACATTGGCCAGAAACTGCGATTTTATCAGGCTTATTTTTTCAAGCTCCTGCGCGCGCGCATTTGCTATTTCCTTTTGAAGTATGTTGCTCGCAAGTGCGTTGCTTTGCTGAATTACCAGTTGCTTGATGGATAAAAGACCCCGATAAATACCGTTGTTCTGTGTGACGATGATTTCATCGTAAATATCCTGTGCCGGCCGTTCAAGGGCCATATCAATGGCCTCGCTGAGCGGGGTATTATCAGGCACAATAAGTGGGTTTGTTTCCGCCAGCGTGATGATGGAATGCTTCCCATAGAGTTCAAAACCGAACCTTCGGAAAAGTGTGAAAAGCAGCTTTGTTCTTGTGATGAGCCCTCTCGGTCTTTTTTCTTCCACAAGTGCAATTGCCTCCAGCTCAGTAGTGCTGAAAAAACGTTCTGCGACGCCGGTTACGCTCGTATGTGGTGATGTCTGTTCGCCGGATATAATAAGCTTTCCCACGGGAAGCATGTTGTCCAGAACGATTTCCGATTGCATGGGACCTCCCTGCTTTGCTGCATTTGATAAATTCTGTTAGCTATGAGCGGTTTTAGCACATTGCCTGTATCTCTTTTTGCCGTGCAGCCGCGCTATTTACCGATGACATTCCCGAGAAGGGGATATCGATTCTCGTTTCCTGTGCGGCAGATGACCGTTTCCTGAAGAAATGTCAGTATGAACGTGCTTCCGAAACCGGGGCTGCTTGTCACCGTAATTTTCCCGCCCATGGATTCTGTGAGAACTTTCACTATGTAGAGACCAAGCCCGGCACCTTTTACTGCCTCGCTTCCTCCGGCACGGTAAAACTTCTCGAAGATTCTCGGTATTTCATCTTTGGATATTCCGCAGCCTTCGTCACGCAGGGTGATGTTTGTATGATTATCAAATACTTCAAAGCAAGCCCAGATTTTTCCGCCTTCACGGTTATATTTTATGGCATTTGAGAAAATGTTTATCAGCACCTGACGGAGCGCCGTTTTATTTGCCAGGACCGTAGTTTTCATGCTTTCCACAATGTGTATCTCAATATGTTTTCTTGCTGCTTGATCGTAAAAAAAGTCAACAACTTCCCTTGTTATCGCGACAATATCCACAGGCTCGACCGGCAGTGGTTGGCGGTTTTTTTCAAGCTGACTGAGCAATGAGGCGTCTTTTAACAGGCTTTCCGCATGCAAGGCAATAGTGTTGATCATTTTGAGGTGCCGCTGCTCACCATTTTTTCTGAGGGCAAGCGACGAGAATCCGCTGATGGTGGTCAGCGAGTTTCCCATTTCATGAATGAAATACCGCAGCGAAGTTTCTTTTTCACGTTCGCTCGATTGAAGGTTCTTCAAAATACTGCGGCGCTCCATCTGTTTTCGTATCTTAAGCATTAATTCTGCGACGGAAAAAGGTTTTGACATGTAATCGTCCGCACCGAGAGTGAGGCCTGTTATGCGGTCTTTTTCATCGGAGAGCGCCGTCAGCATGATAATTGGAATGGACTTCCAGGCGATATTGTTTTTCACGATGCGGCATACTTCCCAGCCGTTCAGGCCCGGCATCATAACGTCGAGAAGCAGCAAATCAGGAGGGCGGTTCCGCATTGCTTCAATTGTTTCTTTACCGTTGCGGACAACCAGTGTTCTGTAATTTTCTCTTTCCAGATTGTACTGTATTAATTTCGACAGATCGTCTTCATCGTCGGCAATAAGGATAAATTCGTTCATGATTGATGCTCCTTGGCTGATACTATCGCATGTCTTTATTACAGTATTGTTATGGTACTGTTAAATTTATGTTAAGCAAAAAATAATTGTATTTTGTAAAGACTTGATTTCAGGTGTTTATACGTGAGAGAAGGAACTGATTTCGGTAATTACCTGGATAGGGAATCTCTTGACTCCTGTCGAGGAAGGAGTGTAGTAAGCCGTGGGAGGTTGCGTTCTCCGAGGGAACCCCCGCTTCCTATCGGAGATTGATACATTCCTTGCAACAGAAAATTCGAAGATTTCCGTCAGGAGCGGCAGGAGGGGGCTCTATTCATCATTGCGTAATCAACGATACTCCGGACTCGACGGATGGTCTGTATATTCGACGGGCAGTTCCACTTCAGCTATGGTTCCTTCACCAAATTTGCTCGAAATTATCATGGCGCCGTCCAAAGTCTTTAAATGCTTCTGGACCATTTTAATGCCTGATAGCGGCGTTTTGGATCGTCGTCCGGTTTGTTTCAACCGTGCCGGCTCGGATTGTGTGAGCAGTGTTTTAATTTGTTCTGCTGTCATGCCGATACCGGTATCGGTAATAGTAAAACGGATTCGGTTCTTATCTTTATAAAGAATGATGGCAACTCTGCCATGGTTCGTATATTTGGCGGCATTGGCGCAGAGTTCTGTAACAATCTGCTTGATTGTAAAACGGTTCGAAAAAACAAACACCGGGCACGGTTAGGAAATATACGTGACTTTTACAGGTTTACTTCTTACCTGCAGTTGTATTCTTTGAACTATTTCCTGTAACAGCGCGTCGATGTCGAAAATACAATATTCAAAGGCATCTGTGGCTGGCTCCGGATTATTTGAGTTAACAAGAATTGACAGGGCTTCAGCAAAGTTTGTTGTCTTTATCTTGAGAAGAGCGAACCTGCGCTCAAGGCTTTCAATGTCTTTGGTTACATACGCTTCTCTCATCAGGTCCCCTACGGCGAGGATTTCATATAGAAAATATCCCAGGTCCCTGGTGGCATCATGAAGTAAAGGGACTTTTTTAAAATCTGAGTATTTCGACGTCTGGTTATTTGCTTTTAACGATTCAGCTGTTTGAGCAAAATGGAGCAACATGTTTTTATGCGCAGGAATTTTCCCCGAGGCAAGAGACTGTCCTTGTTCTGTAATCATAATTCCCTCCGCGTTTTAAACCTCGACCAATAGCCTGGATGTGGCTGATTTTAGGCACACGGTGCCAAAAGCTTATTGCTCATTGTTTCATGATAGGTGGTAAATTTTAACGCTCCTTCTTTGCCAAAATACCGTTCTCGCATTTTAGGATCTGTTTGCATTAAATCAACAATGATCAGACCGTCAAGCACGTAACCAAATGCCGGGTCCACATTAAATCCGACGATGCGTCCTCCGAGCTTAAGATATTGCTTTAAAAGGATCGGAATGCCTTTCCGGTCTTCTTCGATGCAGGATATCAGGTTGGAACAATCATCGGAATCGTCCTTTAGCATGCGCACAATGCCATCAGTG
This sequence comes from uncultured Nitrospiraceae bacterium, assembly GCA_964646375.1. Lineage (GTDB taxonomy): Bacteria > Nitrospirota > UBA9217 > UBA9217 > UBA9217 > JBAZLV01. The sequence continues at coordinate 35,470 of CAZYEF010000002.1, forward strand.
TCCCATTTTCGCATGCCTTTTGAACGAAATGGTTTTTTCGGCTGGACGAATTCGGCAAGATCGGTCTGGTATCGGTTTGCTGTCAGATAATCGACCATGAGCTGCTTTGACAATGGTTGATATTCACGAGTGATGCTTACCGGGCCGAACAGCGTTCTATAGTGCGGATGCGCGACCAGGAATTGCGCAATTCCCTTCCAGAGCAGCAGAAGAGGAGTATAGGATTTTTGATATTCAGGACGTACAAATGAGCGCCCCAATTCCAGCGCCGGTCCCATGTGTTCCAGAAAACCGGATTTATAATGGAAGAGTGTGCTGGTGTAAAGACCTTGAAGCCCCTGTGTATTGACAAGTTCATCTGTTTTGCCGAGACGATAGGCACCTACTACCTCACGGGTCTCCCGGTTCCATATAAAAAGATGAACATAGGTTGCATCGTATCGGTCTCTATCCAGCGATTTTCCCGTTCCTTCACCCACGGCACGGAATGTTTTTTCCCGTAAGCGGCAGATTTCAGTCAGAAGGCAGGGAATTTGATGACCTTTGGCATAAAAAACCATGAGGTTGCCGTTCTCAATTAAAAGCTGGTCGGCCGGCAACAGGCTGATTTCATCGGCCATGCGGCTTGGATTCTGAGCAGGTATGATTGGTTTTTCGTTTTTAGTTTTTATGATAGGTAGCAACGGTGATGTATTTTCCTTCCTGGTGTGATTATTTCTTAACTCGAGAAGATACGTACGGAGCCTGAGATATCTGGTTACATCATCGTCCCCGTCGAATTCGTTTAATTTTTCTACGGGAATCAATTCTCCTACACGTACCTGTATTTTTTTATGCTTTTTATTAAAAAGTTCATTTGGCAGCATGGCGGTCCGCAGCAGCGGATGTACCATTCCCGCTACATGGAATGCTGCGCTGTTTGTTCCGCGAAAGAAGACCGGGAGCACTGGGGTTGATGTGATTTTGCTGATGCGGGCAATGCTTGTGCTCCAGTCCGGGTCGGTGATTGCGCCTTTTTGGACATTGAAATGTGAAACTTCTCCGGCTGGAAATACGACCAGCATTCCGCCTTTTTTCAACCATTGAATGCATTCTCTGACAGGTCTGATATTGTCCCTGATTGATGTGACAGTATTGAAAGGATTTACGGAAATCAGCAGATCACGCATTTCCGGAATGTATTTCAGGAGATAATTTGCTATGAACTTCACGTCGCTTCGTACCGATCGGAGAAGAGTTGCAAGGATGATGCCTTCAATACCGCCGAAAGGGTGGTTCGCGACAACAAGAACGGGACCTTTCTGGAAATTGATCCGTTTTCGATCTGTTTCAGTAATGTCATAAGACACATTGAGTCGTTCAAGGGCTTTTTCAGGGAAAGAACGATCGTCTTTCATCGTGGTAATATCAGCATATGTCCGATTCAAGCGCGGAAACGCCAGAAAATGTTCCAAGGGGCCTTTTACCAGTGAAAAAAGCTTGTTTTGCAGTGGATCCTTAAAATCGAGAGACAGGTTGAAAATTCGATTTGGCTGGTTCTGCTGCAGCATAGGTCGCTCCTTTTATTCAAAAGTAATATTTAAAAGCACAACATAGTTTCAAAGGACAAGGTCTTGTACTTATGCAAAACGTTCTCGTATGACGTTTGTGATTCGGTATCTCCATGACCAGATTCCGGTTTCCGGGCAAGGCATCAGCCGTGAATCTTTGCCGATATGGTAACGGTTTCCACGCCACGCCACTGTTGAACTCAGAATAGGCACGAACCAGATGCCGCCTATTATTAAATCCTTTACAGGACTCAGGAAGTAAGTAAACAGTGATTGTCTATGCAAGTCCTTCTTGACGGCAGACATAGCAATAATTTTTCCAGTCAATGAATCAGTAAAAATTTTCATTAATCCGATACCGCCTGCAAATGACAGCGTTGTGCTTGATGGACCGTTGAAAATAACCGGCAGGACCGAAATAAATACAGGATTGGAGAGAAGCTCGGAAATATACTTATAACCGCCGATTTTCCATCTGAGTTTTCCCCATCTCGTGTGACGGTTCAGGAATCGTTTGATGTCCCAGTATTCATTAACATTGGTGATCAGATAATTTGACAAAACCACCCGTTTGCCTATGCGGGCCATTTCTCTGCCGATAATATAATCTTCCGCCAGAATATCTTTGAATGCGCCAAATCCACCGAGTTTTTCGAGGTCTGTTTTGCTCATGAGCATTGATTTGCCGATAACACACGGCATCCGCAAAAACCGATCGAGAAAACTGACGCTGCCGATGATAAAGGAGTTCAGATGAAGATTTTCCAGAAGCGCGCCGATGCTGCGGCCGCCGGTTCCGTGGATCATATTGCTTACAAGGCCAACCGACGAATCACGCGTGTGTTTTGCAATTTCCCGGAGATAGTTTTTATCTACCATGACATTACTGTCGCTGATGAGGATGTGTGAATGGCGGGAAGCTCTGTACGCCGGGATAAGGTTGTTTACTTTCGGGTTGAGTCCTGTATTACACTTTTCGACGACAATTCTGATTTTTTTGTCCGCATATTTGTCCTTGATTTTTGCCACCACTTTATATGCTGGATCATTGCGGTCCTGAAGCGCAAAGACGACTTCATATTCGGAATAGTCTTGAGTGCAGAAACTGGCAAGGTTGTCAAAAAGATTGTCGTCAAGTCCTTTGAGCGGTTTCAATATGGAAATGGGCGGAAGGGATTTCAGGTCATTTTGCGAAGGGAGATCGGCGGGTCTGCGCTGTCTTTTGAGAAGCGCATATACAGCCGCCGTCTGAAGCAGGCAAAGCAGAATGCCCACTATTGAAATTATTGCGCAGATGTGGAATAAGGTCATGGTATGCCTCCATCGGATATGTTGTAGGGAATAAAATGAGCTTTCATCAGTCAATTCCTGAAGAGTGTGATCGCCACACCCCTGTTGTGTTTGATGCAGTTTTTGACGCAGTCTACAGTTTTTTCGCAATTGAGCAGCGTTTTCCAGGAGTAGAGATGATGCGGTTTATGAAAATCGCTGTTGGCGACGTAGGGATATTTTTTCAGACTGATTACGTTAAATACATCATCCCGGTTGGCTATTTCCCATGCGTCTATGTATTTGGCATATTTATCTCTGTTGTTCCAGAGAAAGAGGGTATCCTGGGTAGTGGGGTCAGGAGTGTGATGAGGGTGGCAAGCAACGATCAGGGCATTCTGTTTGCGCGCTTCTATGAAAATTTCTTCGCAATTCAAGCAGGCGGGAATGAATTCCTTTATATCAAGCACTAGGAAGTGGGCTGATTCATCTTCTGATAAGTAATTTTTACTTATTTCCACACCCGGGACCACCAGCATCCCGTATTTGTTCATGGCCCGTTCTGCTTCTTCACGGATGGCAAGAAGATATTCGTTGAAGTTGTCCCGTTTCACGGAAAGATTAAACTTTTGCGCAAACTTTCCGATTACATTGTCACCGTTCACCACGTGGTCCGTAATGGCAATGACATCAAAGCCCGCTTGTCCAAAGAGATCAATCGTTTTTCTCATTTCCACCGACCCGTCGGAGTAGGTGGTGTGAATATGAAAATCACACAGTATCATTGTGTTCGAATATACGCTTTTAATATTACGGGCAGATTACGGGCAGATTAAATTCCTGTTACAATTGTGACCGGCTGTGAATAAGGTAGGAATAGTACGCAGCGGCGCTTGTTGGATGGCGCTGAAGTGTTTTGAAATCCACGCGATACAGGCCGAACCGGGTGTCAAGTCCGTTGAGCCATTCGTAATTATCAATTAACGTCCAATAGTAATATCCCCGTATGTCAAGACCGTTTTTCAGACATCGCTCCACCATGTCGACGTGCCGTTTCATATATTTCACTTTTTCCTCGGAATCATGTGTCGCAATACCGTTTTCAGTGATAATCAGCGGTACCTGAAGGCGGGAAGCATACCTGAGGACTTTTTCAATTCCACGCGGATGAATTTCCCAACCAATATTCGTAAGTCCGTGACCGTCTATGTCATGATGCCGGAGTTCGACTCCCATTCTTTTGAACGGGTTGAAACGAAGATGAATGCGGGTATAGTAGTTCACGCCGAAAAAATCGAGTTTGCCTTTTATCGGTACTTCGATTTCAATTGGACGGGAGAAGGGGAACTTGATGACAAATATTCCGGTTTTGAAGGCATCTATGATCGAATGATTATAGAAAAAGTTTGCCGTTTTTTTGAGAACCCGGTCCAGTGGATTCCATTTTTTCCAGGGAGCAAAAACGGACATATTATGAGACAAGCTTACCTGGGCGCCCGGGACATGCTCATGGATGATATCATACGCTTTTCCATGACAGGTAAAAATATTTTTCAAAGCGTGAAGAGATTTTGGCACATCCTGGATTCCCGGGGGCGTGCAGCCCTCTAGGTAGCCGCCCAGCAGAATAACGTACGGCTCGTTGAATGTTATCCAATAACGCACATCCCTGAGCGTTGTAACCATTTTCTCCGCAAAACGCAGAAATTTTTCCACAGATGCCCTTCGGTGCCAGGGAGATCGACCGATTAACCAGGATGGATTTGTAAAATGATGCAGTGTCACCATAGGCTCGATATTGTAGCTTCGGAGAATATTGATGATGTCCTGATAGTGTGCAATGGCATCCTCGTTCCAAACACCTTCCTGCGGCTGAATTCTGCTCCACTCTATGGAGAAGCGACAACTGTTGACGCCCAATTCCTTCAGCAGATGCAGGTCCTGACGATAGCGATTGTAATGGTCCGTTATGTCCGGAGTCTCTTCAATCTCGGGGTCCCAGGTCGTCCAGTCCGCGTGCGGTGAACCTTCTATCTGAAATGCTGACGTGGCAATTCCCCATTGGAAGTCAGATGGGAAAACGTTTTTTGCCTCTCCGCGAACCGTGCTCTTTTCCGATGTTATCTCCAATAAAGCACCATGACAAGCAGTCCCAGTAACGCAATTGCGAACAAGACTGTTTCTTCGTATTTATTTGCTGATTTTCCATCAATATTATTATTCATCCTGTTATCCATATCATTTCTGTCCTGATTCCAGATATTTTTTTGGTGAAAAAACTACTGCCAGCGTTCTGAGACATCCTATCACCAGTATCAGCGCGGAGAGAGCGAAAATCATTGGGGTCTGCAGTGTGTGCTCATAAAGGCCGACCATAACTTCTCTCAGCACAAATACCAGTGCGGCATCGGTAATAAAGGTTATTTTTAAGCGGTGCACGCTGAAATATTCTATGATGCTTCTCAGGAGTTCTATGACGATAAACATGGAAAGAATGTTCGTTACCATCATGTCAAATGCCGCTCCGATGCTCTGACTCCCAAAAACTGCGCGCAAATCAAGCACTAGTCGCGCAATTCCCATTAGCAAGGCAAGAACCACCAGAGGGATCAGCAGTTTGATCATATTGTCGACAATTTTCCCGAAATAATCTAAAATCAAGTTTTCTCCTGTTGCAAAATGATTGCTGTCATATTGATACAAGGTTATTACGGGAACATTACAGTCGTGTTAAAAGTGTGTGAAAAGCTTTTGATATTCTGCGGGACGGCGAGATATAAAAAACAGATGGATCACTTCCTGCGGCAGAGAATCCCCGGACTCCTTGACGGGAAAGTAATATGGCAAGTCGCGGAAGGCCACATTTATCAAGAGAATCGCCGGTTTCTAGCGGATTGGACTCTGCTGATGCTTTTAATGTGGCTCTTTAGTAACCAAGTTGTAACAAATTTTTAATTGTACCGTAACATATCTCTACTACAATGCAACATCAGAAAAATAATACTTTATGCCAAAAGCAATCGTTCTTACAATTGTTTTCAACACGATTGATCTGAAATGGATTTTTATTAACGGTAAAAAATTTAGTGAACCAATTAGGCAGAAAACTATACCATCTTCTGGGCGGTTTGGCCCTCGTCTCGCTCTATTATGTTATCGGCAGAGATCGTGCGCTTTTGTTTTACGCGGCATTGTTTGTTGTCGTCCTGATTCTGGACCTTATTCGTCTCAAACTACCGCCGGTCAACCGGTTTATTCATGACAGATTTCAGAATTTTATCCGGGTAAGTGAAAAACGTAAGATTACCGGCACAGCTTCCTATATTTTGGGAATTGGACTGTCTTTTTACTTCTACCGTTCGGATATCGCCACGCTGGCAGTTTGTTTTCTTGCTTTTGGTGATGTTGCTGCTACTACAGTTGGCGAGAGATATGGTAAAACAAAAATTGGAAAGAAAAGTTTAGAAGGAAGCATCGCTTTTGTCGCAGCCGCAATATCGGGAGGGATGCTGCTCTCGCTGGCGGGCATACCTGTCATGTATGGACTTGTCGTAACTGGTGCGTTGATTGCCGCGGGAGTGGAACTGATACCACTTCCGGTGAACGATAACCTGTTAATACCCCTTATATCAGGAGGCGCGATGTCCTTGATTCTCATGATAATTGGGTAAGTGTGAGAATAATTGCTGTTATCGTATTCAGTGGTATTACTTCCCATGAAAGCGAATCCATCGATTCCTGCAGAAAGCAACGAAACCAATCAACCTCTTTTATCACTAAAACCGCTGTCCTAGCCTTATAAGAAGTGCCCGGTATATCATTTCCTCACCACGTTCATTGCCCCCTTTCTTGAAGTATGCTACTATAAATTACAGCAGTATTTGTATATGCCTTAAGTGTTTATTAACTGGAGGGGGAGGTGATTTATGAAACGCCTTATTTTGTGTATACTGACAACCGCCCTGCTTATCTCAAGCCCCGCATTCCTGCCGTCCGGATACGCCAATGAGCAGCAATCGATGTCGCAGGACATAACAGCGAAAAGAAAGCAATTTGAGAAAAGCATGAAGGATCGGCTGAACCGACTGGGCGTTCAATTGGAAGAGCTGAAAGTAAAGGCAGCCGCCATGAAGGAAAGGGCGAACAAGGACCTGAACAAACATCTCGCAGAAGCTGAAAAGAAGCAAAAAATTGCATCACAAAAATTTGAAAAGGTGCAGAAAGAATCAGAAAAAAAATGGCAAAAGCTTTCAACCGAACTAGACAAAGCAGCGGATGATTTTGAAAAAGCTTTCGAAAAGGCTAAAACACATTTTAAAGATTGATGCCGTTTTTTTGCGCCGAATAAACCTGGAAACCATGCAAAGTTTTCTTTGGTTGCGGTTCTTGCCGGCGACTTTGCTGTGATCCGCATTTTTAAGCCTCTGCGGCATACCCCGGTTGCTGAGGAGTGCAGTAAGGCGGGGAAACGCTTTTTTCGAGAAGCTTCTACTCAATCAACCCGTTAACCCCCGTGCAATTTTGCTGGAATTTCAGTCTTTTTGTTTGCATAATAAAGGCGATTTTGATATTATGCAAAACCTTATCTACACGAAATGCATTGTTGAACTTCCCGGATAAATGGTATCCATGAATGGGAAGACGGGCAGGTTACGGTGAAATCTGGCTTCAGAGTCTGCATGATGACAGTTTTGCGCGGAAGTAGATCTCAGCAGGACATCAGAACTCTTCTTTTAAACCGCACGTAAACCACACCTGTCAAAATTAGAAATAATTGCCTGATCCTTAAATATTTTTTTACCGGCTGTTACGATGCTTTCCGTACAACGGAAGAAAAAGCTTGACGTTAATACAAAGACATGCGAAGTATGATTATCTTGTGAAGAAGGAAAAACATGGACAATAGCTTAATCGAACGATCAAAACAATATGAATTCGTGGCTCTGTGGTGGGCCTGGTTGATGCGCTATCAGGATGATGCTGCAAATGCGGCACCGCCTGCACCGCCATTTCCAAACATAGGTTATGGTTACCGTGCCGGGCATTTCTGGCCCCGAGGAGCGAATAGTGAGGACTCCACGGATGAGTGGGAATACTTTTTTGATACCATGTCTGCCGAGTATAAACTTCCGAACATCAGCATTCATGCATTGTATTGCTACCAGCAGTATCCTTCCTGTCGTGATTTTGTGGATTCAGGCGGTACTGATTATGAATTGCCAGTTTCTGTAACAGTGAAGGATCTGTATTGGTAGCTTTGCACCACCCATAAAAAATCAGAGAAATATCAAGTCCGGTGAAAAAGGGAAATATACTGGTTTGTACTCTGGCCCTTCCCCTCGGGGATGCCGCGCAAGAAATGTTTTGCTCAAGCCGGAACCGGCTTAGCTGGTGAAAGGTTTTTGGATGTTACAAATAATCGCAAATAATATTCCCATCGAAGTTACCACAGGAAGCCCTTATGAAAAAGGGAAAGTTCCAAAGTATTTTCTAAAATTCCCTGATGATTCAGTCGCTGCTGTCTATAAATCCGGTATTCTTAAAAGTGTAAGCGATAAGAATTCCGAAACCATCCGGACGCTGGGAGGTTCCCTTGTTGATATAGAACCGGATGTCAAAAGCGGCGGGTATATTACCAGCATTCCGACTTCAGAACAGTTGGAGCGTTTTGAGCGGATAACGACCAGCCTCGAAACAATCAAGGAGCGTGTCCTTGCAGGTGTAAAAATACCCATTACCCGCTCCCAGCACCTGGAATATGAGCATGAGGTGCCGACCGACGAAGACATTTACTCTTTTTTCAAAAGGCTCAAGAACCGTCCCGCATTGAATGATTTTGCCCGGCAGGTGAATGAACATCTGGGCGCCATGGATATTATACATCCCGACGTGGGGGACCGTGATTACCTGGCGTTTTCCTTTTCACAGGGATGTGATGGGGGGTGCCTGAAGTGCAATTTTCAGCATAAAAGAAAACTGCTTCCCCGATCACAGCAAGAGCTGGATGAACAGATTGCTTTTTATAAAGGTATTTTTTCAGAGCAGGAACGGGCTCAATTCGAAATTTTTGCTGGAAACCATCGAGGCCTGGGTATTGACTTTGATTTATTCCAGGAACATATCAACCGCGTCAGGCATGATGCCGGGATGCGCGAAGGCAAGGTGTTTGTTTTTTGCAATGCGGAGGATATTCTGCGGCTGCATGCCCAGTACGGTCAAAAAGAAATGGAAGGAGCAATGATGCGTATCGGACTGCACCTCAATATCGGTGTTGAGAGCGGTTCTCACGCAGGCCTGAAGGCATACGGGAAAAATATGAACCTTGCCTCAATCAGGGACGCTCTGAAAATACTGAAGAATACGAGAATCCCTTATTCGGTGAACATTGTCGCGGGTGTTGACTGGGATGATCATGTGCGGGGGACGGTGCAGCTCTTTCGCGCGCTGTATCGCCCCGGTGACAATAAACCTTCGGTCTTTTCGTCTGAATTCAAGGATAAGCATGGAAACGTAAACTCCCAGCTGGAAACCGAGCAGTATTCACTCTTTCGTCATTTCCTGAATGATTGCGGAATCTACGTTTTTCGGTATACATTTATTCCGTTTAATAGAAAGGGCTGATTTCCAGCGCATGCGAGAGACAGGTCTTCAGCCCTTTTGTCGGATTATTTCTGACCCAGAAATTCAAGCGCCGCCATTACTCCACCTTTGGCATAAGGCACATTAGCAAGGCCCAATCCCATTTCCACTCCACTGAGCGTTCCTGCCAGCATGAGATCGTTGAAATTGCCAAGATGCCCGATGCGGAAAACCCTGCCTGCCACTTTATCCAGACCACTTCCCAGCGACATATTGAAATGTTCCAGAACAACATTGCGAAAAGCATCGGCATTGTGTCCTGCAGGCATAAGCACGGCAGTGAGTGAACTGCTGTATTCGTTCGGATTAAGACAAAGCAGTTCGAGCCCCCACGCCCGGACGGCACGGCGCGTTGCTTCGGCATGACGGTCATGCCGCGCGAAAATTTTTTCCAGGCTTTCCTCCCGCAGCATCGTGAGAGATTCCTGAAGTCCGTACAGCAGATTGGTTGGCGGTGTATAGGGGAAAAAACCCATTTTATTAGTATTGAGCATGGGCTCCCAATCCCAGTAGGATTTCGGCAGCTGTGCTGTTTTGGCGGCAGCCAGGGCTTTCTCGCTGATGGCATTGATACCCAATCCAGGAGGCAGCATCAGCCCTTTCTGAGAACAGCCAGCCATCACGTCGATGCGCCATTCATCATGCCGGTAATCAATAGATGCCAGTGAAGAGATTGTATCAACCATGAACAACGCCGGGTGGGAAGCCCGGTCCATGGCACGGCGAATTTCCGCGATCCGGCTTGTTACCCCTGTCGATGTTTCATTTTGCACAATAGCTACTGCTTTGATTTTGTGCTCTCGGTCTTCGACAAGCTTTTCTTCTATGAGAGCCGGATCCGCGCCCCGTCTCCAATCGGTTGGAACAAAATCAACGTCGAGTCCGAAGCGCACGGCAATCCCTTTCCAAAGAGTGGCAAAATGGCCTGTTTCAACCATTAAAACACGGTCTCCGGGAGAAAGAGTGTTAACCAATGCCGCCTCCCAGGCACCGGTCCCGGAAGAAGGATATAGCACCACCGACCCTGTTGTTTTGCAAATATGCTTTAGACCGTCCAGTACTTCGAGGGCCAGACGGGAAAATTCAGGACCACGATGATCGATCGTCGGTCTGCCCATTGCCCGTAATATTCGGTCCGGAACATTTGTCGGCCCTGGAATCTGAAGAAAATGACGTCCTGTCATGAAATTCATGTTAAACCTCCTCGAGAAGTGAATATATCAGTTCCTGTCCAAAGTATAGATGCGTGTATGATTATCTGTCAAGGAAACCATCGGAAGGTGCATGGCGTGGTTTTTTATAAAAAAATGCCTTCTATCTTTTGGATAGAAGGCATTGTAATGTGAAATAAGGGAACACCCAGGGCCGGGTAAAACCTGGGAATTCACGATATTTCACGTGATGTACAGCATTAAGGAAGCAAGATGAATCTTAAAAATTTTTAGGCGGCCTTGTTTCCAGCCAGGGTGGCACGAAGCTTGTCCCATCCAAACGAGAACGCCGGCCAGAAGAGCAAAAGCAATCCCAGAACCATGATTGTTCCGACCAGGGAGTTTGAGGAGAAAATGCCCAAATCACCCTGAGATCCCATCATGGCCTGACGGAATGCGGCTTCGGCACGGTCTCCAAGAACAAGGGCCAGAACCAGCGGCGCTAGTGGATAATCTAGTTTTTTGAAGACATATCCAATGACGCCGAACACAAGCATAAACCAGATATCAAGCATGGCACCATGAACGGAGTAGGCTCCGATAGCACATACAACGACGATGACCGGCGCAATGATTGAAAACGGTATGCGCAGGATTGCCGCGAACAACGGCACGGTGGAAAGGACGATGATCAGTCCGACAATGTTTGACAGATACATGCTGGCGATCAGGCCCCAGACGAAATCCTTTTGCTCAATGAATAGAAGCGGACCAGGCTGCAGTCCCCAGATCATAAGTCCACCCAAAAGAACTGCGGCGGTTGCCGACCCGGGAATACCGAGCGCCATCATGGGCAGGAGAGCGGCGCATCCGGAACCGTGTGCGGCGGTTTCGGGAGCCAGGAGTCCCTCAGGATGTCCGGTACCGAACTTTTCCGGAGTTTTTGAGAAACGTTTGGCCACGCCGTAACCCATGAACGACGCTGACGTTGCTCCGCCGGGAGTGACCCCCATCCAGCAGCCGATGACTGAACTGCGCAGCAGAGTCAGCCAGTACTTAGGCAGTGTTTTCCATGTTTGCCATACGATTTTTGGGTTGATTTTAGCGCTTTTCCCTTCGAACTTGAGTCCTTCCTCCATGCTGATCAGAATTTCTCCGATACCGAACAGACCGATGACCGCGATCAAGAAATCAACTCCGCGCAAAAGTTCCGACCAGCCGAAAGTCAGACGAAGCTGGCCGCTGACAGTATCCATGCCTATCGCAGCAAGAGAAAAGCCGATCATAAGCGCGATGATGGTTTTGAAGGTATCCTTACCCGTTCCGATAAAGCTGCAGAAGGTGAGCAGATAAACGGCAAAAAATTCAGGAGGTCCGAATTTGAGGGCGAAATTTGCGACCAGCGGAGCCAGAAAGGTGATGACCGCGATAGAAAAGAAGGCTCCGACGAATGATCCGGTGAAACACATGGTGAGGGCCTCGCCAGCTCTGCCCTGCTGGGCCATCGGGTAACCGTCGAATGTTGTCGCGACCGAATGCGACTCACCGGGAATGTTAAACAGAACCGAGGTTATGGCACCGGCGAACAACGATCCCCAGTATATGCACGACAGCATGACGATTGCTGTTACAGGCGGCATGGTGAACGTGAGCGGCAGCAGAATGGCAACTCCGTTTGGTCCTCCCAGGCCGGGCAGTACGCCGACAATGACTCCTAGAATAAGTCCGAGCGCCATCATGGCTAGATTATAGCCGGTAAATATGACTGAAAAACCGTGGAGCAGTGAGAGCAGATCTTCCACTTGTTAATCCTCCTAAGCAGTAATGCCTCGATTTAAACAGCTCAGTAGCCGAACAGAGCTTCCAGTGGCCCTTTTGGTAACGGCACGCCGAATTGTACTTCAAACGCATAAAACAATGTTGCGCTTACAATTACGCTGACCAGGATGATTTTCAGCCAGTGAAACTTTCCAACAAATTTCATAAATCCCCCGATGAAAAGGGTGGATGCAACATAAATACCGATAAACTGGGTGAGAAGCACATATATTGTTGTAGGTATAAGTACCTGGAGCACCTGTTTAAACTGTTCCAACGAGACAAATGTCGCGTGACTGCGATGTTCCTTTAAAAACGCTTTGACAAAGATTACTATGCTAGACACCGCAATAATTGCACCGAGTCGGAAGGGGAAGTATCCCGTCTCCGGTCCGTCCGGAGCCCATCCCATCCCGACATTATAGCTGTCATACATTATTACAAGGCCGACAATGAAGAGACTGGCTGCTGTGAATGCTTCCATGTGCCAGTGTGTCACACCGCCGGAAGCCTGTGTTTGTTTCTCCTCCATGCATTACCTCCCATTGATGGATATGCACCGGACAGGGGGATCTGCTGAAATTGCAGCACCCGCCTGTCCGGCATCAATCCTACTTACTTCTTCATGCTTAATCCGGATTCCTTCATAAGCTTCTGATGGAACGCTTCATCTTTAGCCAGGAAATCGGTAAAGTCTTTGCCTGTCACGAACATCGTAGCAAGTGCATTCTGTTCACAGTAATCTTTCCACTCCTTGGTGGCGACCACTTTCTTGAGCACGTTGGTATAGTACGCAACCTGTTCCGCAGTGGTGCCGGAGGGCAGGAAGAAGGCACGCAGCATCTGATACGTCACATCGAGGCCCTGTGATTTACAGGTTGGAATTTCGGACCAAGAGAGGTTTTGGGCCACTTTCTTTTTATAGGCCATTTTGTGATCCGATAATACGCACAAAGCGCGTACTTGGTTTGCGCGCCACTGGGCGAAATTTTCGCTGGGGTTGTTGACGTTGGAATCGGTATGTTTTCCTACGAGCTGGGTTGCAGCCTCACCGCCGCTCTTGTAGGGGATGTACACGAATTTTGTTCCTGCGGCTTTGTCTATTGCGAGGGTAATGATATGGTCTTCACGTTTTGACCCGGTACCACCCATTTTGAAGGTTGAGGGAGGTGCCGCTTTTACGGCTTTCAGATAATCCTGTGTTGTCTTATAAGGAGATTCCGAATTGACCCACAGCAGAAACACATCCTGGGCGATCATAGCCACCGGATTGAGGTCTCTCCAGTTGAACGGCAGATTCACAGCTTCCGGCAGGGTGAAAATAGCGGAGAATGCCACCATGAGCTTGTGAGCATTGCCTTTGGAGTCCTTGGTGTCCATGATTCCTTCCGCACCGCTCGCGCCACCCTTGTTCAGGATGAGCAAAGGCTGATCCATATATTTGTACTTCACAATGATGCCCTGAATAACGCGTGCCATCTGATCAGACGCTCCGCCTGCTCCAGCCGGTACGATCACTTCCACCGGTTTTGTGGGTTTCCATTGTGCGTACGCGGGTACGGCTACTGCGGTAACGAGAACTACTACTGCGAGCAACAGCAACACTTTGTGCAACAACTTCATTATCTGCTGATTCATCATTGCCTCCTTCAGTTATAGTTGATTACTTCACCGCTGTTCCCTTCAATTGGATCCGTTGCATCATCGCTGCTCTTTTCAGGCGGATGAGTGCATCTTCATTACCTCCTTTTCTTTATGTTGGTCAGAGAATATCAAGAATTTGCTTTAACAGCCGATGTTCACATTTTTTTAACTATACATATACTGATTTCAAAGTCAAGAGCACTCCAAAAGCCGATAAGACTATTGTCGTATAATATTGCAGTAATTAAACTGCCTTTTGATTTTCGAGGCTGTTGATGATGCCGGTTTCGATTTCATTAGCCCCGC
>CAZYEF010000003.1:0-48059 GCA_964646375.1 uncultured Nitrospiraceae bacterium
TTGATGCCGCGACAATCGAGCGAACGCTCAAAGACGGTTTGATATTTAAAGCGGACACGCTGGAAAGTCTGGCAAAAATCCTGAAAGAAAAGTTTGACGTGCCTGAGGAAAAATTCCTGAACACGGTAAAGAACTATAACGAGTTCGCAAAAAATGGAGAAGACAAGGAGTTTGGGAAGAAGGTCACGAATCTTAAGCCGCTCGCAAAAGGACCGTTCTATGCCAGCCCCACCCAGGCGGGAGCGCACCATACCATGGGAGGTCTCAGGACCAAGGGGACGACAGGTCAGGTCATTGACCGCCATGGCAATGTCATCCCGCGTTTTTATGCGGCCGGTGAGGTCACGGGAGGCGTGCATGGAACCAACAGGCTGGGCGGAAATGCCACGACCGACTGCATCGTCAACGGCAGGGCGTGCGGCAAGAATGCTGCAGCAGAGAAACGCTGGTCGTAATGGGCTTGTCATAAGCATGTGAACAGAAAACGATAGGAGTGTATTATGCAAAAAGACGATACCTCAAAGACTAGTGTAAACAAACCTTCAGCGAAGACAGAATCAGGGAGCGATACTCTGAGCCGGCGTGGTTTTCTCAAGGTTGCCGGGAGCGCCGGAGCGCTTGCAGCGGTACCGGCTCTGTCTCTGGGTGTTTTCAAAGGAGACGCGGAAGCTGCGATTGTCCGGATGCTTCCCAAAAAGTGGGACGAAGAAATAGATGTCATCATTGTCGGATCCGGATTTGCCGGACTGGCCGCCGCGGCGGAAGCGGCAGCACGGGGCAGCAATACCGTGATTATCGAAAAAATGCCGATTGCGGGTGGAAACTCAACGATAAACGGCGGTGGGTATAATGCCTGGACCGACAACCAGCAACTTCGCCAAAAGCTGAAACTGGGCGAAGACAGCGCCGAACTTCATTATCAAGACACCCTGAAAGGCGGTGATTATTACAATATTCCGGAATTGGTGCGGGTGATGGTGAACAACGCTCCGACGGCGCTTGACTGGATGGTTGATGAAGGCGGTCTTAAACTGAAAAACGTGCTGGCCCGCATAGGCGGTCATTCCGCATACCGGGACCATATCAGCATAGACGGAACAGGGCGCGGCTACGTTGACGCGCTCAAAAAGATCGGGGACCGCAATGGAGTCAAAAAGATCCGGCTCAATACGAAAGTGAGCTGGATCTGGCGCAAAGATCCGGCAGGCCCGGTGCTCGGAATCGAGATCGAAACGCCCCGGGGCAAAAAAAACATAAAAATCAGAAAAGCGCTGGTGCTTACATCCGGAGGGTTTGGGCGCGATATCAAGATGCGGCAATTGTTCAACCCCAATATTACCGACGCGTACAATTGTACGAATCAGCCGGGGGCGACCGGTGAAGTGATCCGGTACGCACAGGCGATCGGCGCTGACGCACTTCAGCTCAGCTTCATTCAGCTTTATCCCACGGCGGATCCTGACGGCGGCACTCTCGATAAATATGCGCTGTATCCTTCGCGCATGCCGAGCTACGGCGGCGTTTTTGTCACACCGCTCGGAAAGCGGTTTGTGAGCGAGTTGGAGCGTCGGGACGTTGTCGCACGGGCGGAAATCAACACAGGCATGAAACGCGCTTTCTGTGTGTTCTCGGAAGAAATGATTCCGAAGGTGACCACCCAGGAAGAGGTTAACGGTGGGATAGCGGTGGGCCGTGTCTGGAAGGCGGACTCCCTTGCTGATCTGGCAAAACAGATGGGCGTGCCGGCGGCAACGTTGGAAGATACCATCGCGAAACATAACCGGTATCTCAAGGCGGGCAAAGATCCGGATTTTAATAAACCGTATACTCCGGTAATGGTGGCAATTGAAAAAGGTCCCTATTACAGCGTTGCTCAATGGCCTTCGGTTCATCACTGTATGGGAGGACTCAGAATTAATGTTTCCGCTCAGGTCATTGACATATGGGGAGATCCGATTCCGCGGCTGTATGCCGCAGGCGAGGTGACCGGCGGTGTGCATGGCAATAACCGGCTGGGGGCCAATGCTACTCCCGACGCGGTGGTGTTCGGACGCATAGCAGGCATGAATGCAGCAAAAGAGAAAGTTTGATGACGCAGCAGAACAAGGCCCGGCTGAAATAACATGCCGGGCCTTTTCTGTTTGCCTGAACAATATGCCATCAGTATGAACCGGGAAAAGTTTGGCCTGGTTAGCGCAATAATATCGTGAGAAAAACTGCGAAGAAATTTATTCTGGAAAGTCGTTCACTTGCTTAATATTAATAAATGGAGGAAAGACGTGTGTTGAGTTATTATCGAAAAACAAACAGCTTCGCGAAGGCTGGCGTTTACGTTCGGATCATCATCGTGCTGTGTGCAGTATGCGTCTGGTGCGGCTTCTGCTCCGCCATCGCTTTTGCCGAGCCGAAGAAAATTGAAAATGCCAGACCAGGTGATTGCATCATTTGCCACGGGGACCAGAAGGTGCTGCCGGCTGCGCATGGCAAGACTGACGGCATGACATACCAGCGATGTCTGGCCTGCCATCAGAAGACAGGGGAAGCCAAAAAAGCGCGGACACTCAGAGGGAAAATGACGCTGAGCCATATGCACCAGCTCAGTGGCATCAGCTGCAGCGACTGTCATGGAAAGGAACGGCCGGCAACGGGGCCTGATGGTCAGACGTGCCTCGGATGTCATGCCGACTACAAAACAAAACTTCTTCTGACGGACAAAGCACTGCCCACTCCGCATCAGTCGCACATGGGAGAGCTTGACTGCCTTCTGTGCCATCATCTGCATGCACGGTCGGAAAATTTCTGCGCTCAGTGCCACCATTGGAAATACAACGTTCCATAGCCTGGAATGCAGCGATATATTATTAAAAATGATTTCAGCCGCTTTGAACAAGCAGTGTTAGGGAGGGGAGGTTTCCCGCAATACTCCATGGTTTTGCTTTTTTACTAGTGCAACGAGCAATTACATACAGTACACGGAGAAACCTCCTCGGGGGGATGCAGTATGCAGAGGCGCCTGCGGTGATTAAATGCGTCTGTCTAGGTGATTTTGCCCAGCATTTTTATAAAGATAGCCATAAGATCAGGATCGTAATTCCCGGTTTCGTTCACCATGATCGATAAAGCCTGAAACGGCGCAAATGCCGGTTTGTATACCCGCTTGGTCGTGATGGCGTCATAACAATCAGCAATCGCCGAAATCCTGCCGAATAATTTAACTTCCGTTCCTGCCAGCCCGAAGGGGTATCCCTTGCCTGATAACCTTTCATGGTGCTGAAGAACCGCTGCATATGATTCTTCGGGAATTTCCTTCTGTTTTCTGAGTATTTTCTCGCTCTCGACAACGTGGCTTTTCATAATGCGAAATTCATCGTCGGTAAGTCTTTCCGGTTTATTCAGGATTTCGTGGGGGATAACACTTTTCCCCAGGTCATGCAGCATGGTCCCGATGCCGAGTTTCTCAAGGCTGTTTCTGCTCAGACCGCTCGCGATTCCCAGTCCGACGGAAAGGGCGGCCACGTTCACCGAATGCGTATAGGTATAGTAATCATGGCTCCTGATGGAAAGCAGTTCGTACACCGCATCACGGTTTTCCAGGATGCCGTCCACCATTTTATTCACCATGACAATAGACTCTTTGATTTTTTCACCGCTTCGGGGATTATCAAGAAGGTCCTTCACGATCAGCTTCGAATTTTCCTTGATGACCGTTGATTTAATCCGTGATAATTCCGCCGTTGGAATGCCGGGAGACGTCAGCAGACCATTCAAATACGCCTGGTAAGCGGAAATATCGGTATTGTTGATAACAAGTTCTTCGGTCGTGTTCAGAAGGGTTTCCGAGAGTCTCGCGGGCGACTTTTCCGATGCCTCTATGACCGTGCTCAAACCACCCTGGCTGAAGATATAAATATTGAAATTTACATCTGTTCCCGGGATCAGCAGTTTTCCGTCTATCTGAAAATGCAGTTCTTTCTTTAAGGAGTATTCTTTGAAATCCATGGCCGGAAGAACAGGCGTTTCAGGAATGACAGGAGCAGTCTCCTGCTGCATTTTTTGCGCCGCGACTTTGTGTTCTTCATTCTTTTTGACAAGGACTTCTGTCACGCCCTGCTTGCGGAGAACACTCATGGTTGAAGCGTCAAAAATCATGCCCCGGTTAAAAAGCGCCATCGTTTTTCCATTGTCATTCAGGAAAATATCGCAGGGAGATGCCGCACCCTCGATAAATCTATCAATGGCCATGGGAATCAGCTGCTCATCAATGGGTTGTGTTTGCGTGTTTGTCATAGAATATGGGTAACGTTCAGCATGCTGCCGAATGCTGTGTTGTTTCTCTGTTTTCTATAATATTTCAATTAGTTGCGCTGTAATTATTGATAATGTTTTTCTAGAGAGCACTGTACCACTCATACTATCGGCGATATGGGTGAAAACTTAAGCCTGCAACGGTATTTTTTTAAACGTGTGGAAACGAGTGTTCGTTATTCCGGGGTGAGGAGATTCCGTATGATGGGCTTCAAAGAAGGTTGAATGGTGAAGGAGAGAACGCCGTCAACTTGTGTGCGGCAAAAATATCAGGAGTGGCAGCGTTTTATGATTTTTTATTTGAGGGAACAGCTACACAGCTACGGAGCGGATTTTCCGGTTTCTCCGCTTAGCCGGTAGATAAAGGCAAGCACCTCCGCGACTGCTTTATAGAGTTCGGGAGGAATTTCAGAGTCAAGATCCAGCGTGGAGAGGGCCTCTACCAGATTATGGTCTTCCCGTATGGGCACACCGTGTTCCCGCGCAAGTGCGATGATGCGGTCTGCCACTGAACCTTTCCCTTTCGCCACAATCGCCGGCGCGGTATGGGAACCGCGCTGATATCTCAGGGCTGCGGCTTTTCTTTGTTTTTCTCTCATACGCGCAGATCCAATCCTGTGGAAAAGTCCTGAGTAAAGTCCAGGTCCTGCTTTAGTGCGGCTGAGATGCCTCCTGATTTCAGACCGACAGATTCAAGTTGTCTGCCGAGAAGCTCCGAGTGATTCTGTATGGTTTCCACAAACGCGGGATTGTCACAGATCATTTTTACGTGAATGCGCCCGGACTGGAAAAGAATGTGAGACCGCAATTTCCCGATTCGTTCGAGTTCGAGATTGATGGTGCAGGAATACCCGGCATCAACAGCACCGCCCTTGGTCTTTTTGAATGAAATCCACTCTTCCCGCAGCTCGTTCCAGAGAACGGGCAGGAACAGTTGCAGCGCATCTCCGAGCTTCGACTGTATCTGCTGCAGTTCTATGTTGCCAAGGAGTTTGTCGAGTGTTTGGTTAAGTTGCTGAGAGCTTACTCCGGCGTCCCGGAGAGCTCCTGCGACGCTGGTGTCGGTGAGTGCGTCCTTCATGGCAAGAAGGACCCCTTTCAGATCGCTGCCGGGAATCTGCGCCCCCGCTTCTCCCATCGGAAGCCGTTGTTCCGCAATAATCCGCAGTTTCGCTTCAAATAACACGCCGCTGTCAACAACGGCCTGCTTGAGCGCTTCACCGTCCAGTGTTTCGATGGGCAGCAGAATTTTTCCCAGGACGGAGAGTTCAGGAACCTGCTCTTTGATCCCCTCCGGGATTAAATTCAGAAATCCCGTCAGTTTCTCGAGCCCGGCCGCGGCCGGTTCCAGGGTTTTCAGGCGGGCAAGTGATGTCAGCAGCGCATCCACCAATGCCGAGTCGCTCGCCTGTGGCCCCTCTGTGATTCTCAGGCGTATTTCGCTGCCGAGCGTATCTACTTTTAGAAAAAGCGTCTGGCCTGCGCTGAGAGGAAGGTCGGTTTTTGCCTGAATGCTGCTGCCGCCCAGTTGAAGGAGAACAGCATCTTCAGACACGATTTCCTGTACGACGGCCCGTATGACCTGGCCGGAGCGCAGCGGGAGTGGCGCTTTCGTATTCGGGTACAGGCTTCCTGCCTGATTGGCAGATATCGCTATAGGATTATCCATATTTTAAAGAATGCCGATATTTCGAGTTGCTGATTAGCTGTATTGTACTGTCATGATGCGTTTTAGGCAAGATGGATTTTTTTACAGCGTCAAATCGTCCGTCATTATTAGGCAAATATTTATCAGAGTCATTAATTTGACGTATTCAATATTAATAAATATGTTTTTAATCAATATGTTGCGGCGGGCATGCAATTTGAATATATATAAGCGTTACAGAGCATTAAACCAAGGAGGAGTTGCAATGGCTGAGGCAAAAAAAGAGGAAAGTGATCAGGAACAGGAAGAAGGAAAAAAGAAACCAGCACGTGGAGGCAGCAAAAGCCTGCTGATTATTATCGGTATTTTGGTGCTTTCCCTTGCAGGCGGCGTTTTTGCCTATATGCATTTCTCGGGAAGCAAGGGAAAAACGGCGGACACGAAAAATGAGGAAAAAAAAGCACAGACGAAAACAATGCTTATCGCGCTGGATCCTTTTGTCGTGAACCTTGCGGAACAGGGCAGATTTCTGAAAGTTGCCATGCAGTTTGAATTGGGAGACGTTGCCAACCAGCCGCTGGTCGCGGAAAAGACCCCTCAGTTGCGGGATGCCATTATTACGCTGGTCAGCAGCAAATCGGTTGATGCAGTGTCCAGTCCCGAGGGGAAATTTCAGCTTAAGGATGAGCTTCTTCTGAGAGCGAACCTGGCAATCGGCAAGGAAATTTTCAAAAATCTCTACTTTACGGAGTTTGTAATGCAATGAGTGACATCCTTTCTCAAGACGAAGTTGATTCCCTGTTAAAAGGCGTACAGTCCGGCGATATCGATACCGAAGAAGCCAAGAAAAAGCTTATGGGCGGTATCAGAGTGTACAACCTGGCAAACCAGGAGCGGATAGTCAGGGGCAGAATGCCGGGTTTGGAAATGGCGAATGAGCGTTTTGCAAGGCTTTTTCGCAACTCGGTGTCCGGATTCATGATGAAATTTGTCGATACTGCGGTGCAGAACGTGCAGGTTCTCAAATTCGGCGAAGTAATGAAAACAATTCCCTTTCCTTCAAGCATCAATATTTTCAGGATGGAACCGCTCAAAGGGCTCGCTTTGTGCGTGCTAGAAGCACCGTTTGTATTCGCATGCGTGGAGTTTTTCTTCGGCGGCGGGAGCGTCAGGAACGTCAAATCCGAAGGCCGGTCGTTTACCTCCATTGAACAGCGGGTGATTAAAAAAGTCATCACCATGGCTCTTCACGACCTGGCAGCCTCCTGGAACGGCATCGAACAGATACGTCCGGAGCATGTGAGCGCAGAAATGAACCCGCAGTTTGTAACGATCGTTACGCCGAGTGAAATCGTTATAAAAATAGAAATTCATGTGGAAGTCGAAGACTTCACCGGAAAGCTTTTTTTCTGCATACCCTATTCCATGATCGAACCGGTAAAGGAAAAAATTTATTCCGGCATTCAAAGTGACAAATTCGGGACCGACCAGCGTTGGGTGGAACGACTGAAAGAAATACTCATGGGATCAAGGGTTAAAGTCGTAGCGGAGATGGATCGGGCCCGGTTGACTTTCGGAGATTTGATGAGCCTGAAAGTTGGAGACGTGATTACTCTCGGAAAGAGTTCAACAGACGACATTATGGTAACAGTTGAAGATGTGCCGAAATTCAGCGGACGGCCGGGATACAGCAGGGGAAACCAGGCCATACGACTGACGAAAACCAATTAAATTAAGGAGACAGACATGGCAGAGCAAGCACAAGTACAAACTGCCCCCAAGACGCCGCCGCCGCAGGCGGCCCCGAAAGTACAGCCGCAAGGCGCCGCCTTCGAAGAGCTGAAGGATGATGGAAATGGGCAGGTAAAGGCAAGGGACATCGATTTTCTGCTGGATATTCCCCTTGAAATAAGCGTGGAAGTCGGAAGAGTGCGCATGCTGATCAAAGATCTTCTTCAACTCGGCCAGGGATCGGTGATCGAACTCGAAAAGATTGCCGGCGAGCCCATGGAGATCCTGGTGAACGACAAACTGGTGGCCCGCGGCGAAGTGGTCGTTGTGAATGAGAAATTCGGAGTCCGGCTTACGGACATCATCAGCCCTACGGAAAGGATACGGCAACTGAAATGATTACCGCATACCTGCAGATGGCATTTGCCCTTGCGGCCGTTATCGGATTGATTGTTCTAGCCGGTTTTTTTCTTAAAAAGCGACAAACGACAGGGAGCATGATGAAGATTGTCGGTCACCAGTCGCTCGGCCCGCGCAAAGGGCTGATCGCGGTCAAGGTTGGGACGGAAGTCCTTCTGCTCGGCGTCACGTCATCGGATGTAAGATTGCTCAGGACCTATGAGTCCGATGATATTAAGACCGAACCGGTCGCGAAAGAATCGGGTGACAAACTGAAAAAACTAAAACAACTGAAGGAAACACTGTATGACCATCAATGATCCGGTAATTGAAGTTTTTTTGCTCATAAGCTTCCTGTCTCTTCTGCCCGCGGTTCTTATCATGTTCACGTCGTTTACGAGGATTGTGGTCGTGCTTTCATTTTTGAAACAGGCGCTCGGCACCCAGCAGATTCCGCCGAACATGGTTCTGGTCGGGCTCGCGCTATTTCTGACGATGTATGTCATGTCGCCGACGATTGACGCAATAACCAAGGACTCGCTGAATCCCTACCTGGACAAGCGCATAACGCTCAAACAGGCGCTCGAGCGAGCAGCGCCTCCGGCGAAGGCTTTTATGCTGAAGCAGACTCGTGAAAAAGACATCGCGCTGTTTCTGAACATTGCGAAGGAAAAGACGCCGGAAACCCCCGCTGACCTTCCCTTGCGGATCGTGGTGCCCGCCTTCGCGATCAGTGAGTTGAAAACAGCCTTTGAAATAGGTTTTCTGCTGTATCTTCCTTTTTTGATCATTGACATGGTGGTGTCGAGCATTCTGATGTCCATGGGCATGATGATGCTTCCACCGACACTCGTTTCCCTCCCCTTCAAGGTTCTCCTGTTCGTGCTGGTGGACGGGTGGAATCTTGTGGTGGGATCTATCGTAAGGAGCTTCCAATGACTGTAGATGTGGTAAGAGAACTTTCCGGAGAAGTCTTCAAAACCGTCCTTATCGCCTCCGGTCCGGTGCTGATCGTGAGTCTTGTGGTGGGACTGCTCGTGAGCATGTTTCAGGCGGTCACGCAGATACAGGAGTTCACGCTTACCTTCGTTCCGAAGGTATTGGCGGTTTTTTTGTGTCTGTTCATTCTATTCCCCTGGATCGCACGGGTGCTTATGACGTTTACGACGAATATTATCACGAACATTCCTGCCTATATCCGATGACCGGGAACGTTCCGGGATCGGAGGGCAGAACGGGATTGCGATGGAACTATTGACCCAATACATACCGAACTTTCTTTTTATTCTGCTCCGGGCAGGGATTATGGTGAGTCTGCTTCCATTTTTGAGCAGCGACAATTTTCCCGCGAAAGTAAAGATAGGATTTGCCGTCGCGATCGCCCTGATTCTTTCACCCGTGGTGGAATTCAAAGTGGAACGTCCGGAAATTCCGATTGTGGTTATGCGTGAAATCATCTTCGGCGTCGCCATCGGCTTTTCGGCGCGGATCGTTTTTATAGCGGTAGACATGGCGGGTCAGTTGATGAGCACCGCCACAGGCCTTTCCATGGCTTCCGTGTTTAATCCGGAGATGGGGCAGTCAACGGAGATTTCCATGGTTTATGGAATCATCGCCATGTTCGTTTTTCTGGCCATGGACGCCCACCATGATCTCATCACGATATTCGTCAAGAGTTATGAATGGGTCCCCGCGGGCCACCTCAATGTCCAAAGCCTCGTCGGTGCCATTGTTGCCATGGGAAGCAAAATGTTCATCATCGCGCTCAAGGTCTGCGCTCCGGTGGTGACGATCATGCTGATTGCAAACATCCTGCTCGGGTTCATCTACAAGGCAGTGCCGCAGATCAACATATTTTTTGTTGCATATCCGATCTACATAGCGCTCGGCTTTCTGGTGATGATCATCAGCGTCCCTGTGTTTATCTATGTCGTTGGTGATTACTTCACCGGCGTACGGGATGACATGCTCCGGGCCATCGCTGCTGCAAAGGGTTGACAATGGCGGAACAGGAAGACAGAACAGAACGCGGTACACAGAAAAAACGTGACGAAGCACGGGAGAAGGGCCAGATCGTCCGAAGCAGGGACATGGTCGCCCTGTCGGTCATGACCGGCATTCTATTCATGCTGTACTTTACCGGCAGGTCTCTCATGGAACATATGTCGCGGATGATGGGCGACATGCTCGGTCTCCGGTACGGCAGAGATCCCTATCAGGCAATGTATGCTGCAGGAATGGAGACGTTCTGGTTGCTTATGCCGTTTTTCGTCATTGCCGTTCTTACCGCGCTCCTTTCTTCGGTGGCGCAGGGAGGACTTCTCGTCAAACCGCTGAAGCTGAACCTTGAGAAGCTCAGTCCGTTGAACGGCATGAAACGGCTGTTTTCACTGCAGGGCCTCATGGAATTTGGTAAAAGTCTTTTGAAATTCGTAGCAGGCGGTCTGGCGTTTTATTTCATCATCAGCAAGGCGGTGGTTGTTATTCCGCAGCTGACGGCCATGGACCTGCAGGGAATCATGTCGGCATCCATGAAACTCATTGCGCAATCGGTCATGTACGGCTTCGGTTTTTTCGCCGTTATCGCCGTCATCGATTACTTTCTCCAGAAATGGCAGTTTGAGCGTTCCATCAGAATGAGCAAGAAGGAAATCAGGGACGAATTCAAGGAGTCTGAAGGCGACCCCATCATGCGGTCGAGAATCCGCAGCCTCCAGAAGGAACGGGCGCGCAGACGCATGATGCAGGAAGTCCCCAAAGCGACTGTGGTCATAACCAACCCGACGCATCTTGCCGTTGCCCTGCGATATGAGCGGGGAGGAACGGCCGCACCCCGGGTGGTCGCGAAAGGGGCGGACGTTATCGCAGCAAACATCAGGGATATCGCCCGCAAACACGGAGTGCCGGTGGTGGAAGACAAACCGCTGGCCCGCACGCTGTACAAACTGAATTTGAATGATCCTATTCCGGAAGAGCTGTACCGGGCAGTGGCCAAGATTCTGGCGTACATCTATAAGATGAAGGGTGTCGCGTAGCGCGCACAGGAGAAAAAATGGGCTTTCTTACGATGATTCAAAACCGGGCGGACATCATGGTGGCACTGGGTGTTGTCACGATCCTCGGCGTCATGATTCTCCCGATACCGCCGTTTGTGCTGGACATGCTCCTGTCGTTTTCCATATCACTGTCCATCGTCATTCTGGTGACCGGCATTTTCATCAGAAAACCGCTGGATCTGTCCGTGTTTCCGTCGATTCTGCTGATGACGACACTCTACCGGCTGGCGCTGAACGTGGCTTCGACGCGGCTGATTCTGCTCAAAGGGAACGAAGGTGAGGGCGCCGCCGGAGAGGTGATCAAGGCTTTCGGAAATTTTGTCGTGGGCGGCAATTACGCGGTGGGGCTCACCGTATTCCTGATCCTGGTGGTCATCAATTTCGTGGTTATCACCAAGGGTTCGGGAAGAATCGCCGAAGTGGCCGCACGGTTTGTACTCGATGCCATGCCGGGCAAGCAGATGGCCATTGATGCGGACCTCAATGCCGGACTTATTGACGAAAACACGGCGAGGAAGCGCAGGGCGGTCATAGCCCAGGAAGCCGACTTTTACGGCGCCATGGACGGCGCGAGCAAATTTGTACGGGGTGATGCCGTTGCCGGACTTATCATCACCGCCATTAACATTGTGGGCGGATTTGTCATCGGCACGCTGCAGCAGGGCATGGCGATCGCAGATGCGGCAAGAACCTATACGATCCTGACCATCGGCGACGGTCTGGTTACGCAGATGCCGGCGCTGCTCATTTCCACGACAGCAGGCCTTATTGTGAGCCGCGCGGGAAACGACAGCGATCTCGGAAAAGACATAACCCAGCAGGTGTTCATCAACCCCAAATCGCTTGCGACTGCCTCGGGTGTCATGGCGGTGCTCGGCATTATTCCGGGACTCCCCCATCTTTCCTTTTTCCTTCTGTCCGCCGCATCCGGAGGGATGGCATACGTCCTCGCGAAAGCGCCGGCCAAAAAGAAAGAGGAAGAGCAGGAAGCCGTGCCAACGGCCCCGGCAGAACCTGAGATTGAACCCTACATGGAAATCGAACCGCTTACCTTTGAAATCGGATACGGCCTTATCCCGCTGGTCGAGTCGGGGAAGTCGGAGCTATTGAGCAAAATAAAGGCCATGCGAAGACAACTTGCCTCCGAACTCGGATTTGTAGTGCCTTCAATCCACATCAAGGACAACCTTCAGCTCAGGCCGCATGAGTACTGTCTTTCCCTCCGGGGTATTGAGGCGGCAAGGAGTGAAATTATGGTCGGCTACCGGCTTGCCATGGCCTCGGGTGAGATGGAGCGCATAGAGGGAATACCGACCAAGGAACCTGCTTTCGGTCTGCCTGCTTTCTGGATTCGCGAAGAAGAAGTCGAAAACGCCCAGGCGCGGGGCTACATGGTGGTGGACCCCGCAACGGCAATGGCTACGCATATCGCCGAGGTCATCAAGACCCACGCGTGGGAACTTCTGACCAGGACGGAAGTGCAGCACCTGCTTGACGCGATATCGAAGAATTATCCCAAGATTGTGGACGAACTCGTTCCCACCTACCTGACGCTCGGCGGCGTCCAGCGAGTGCTGCAGAATCTCCTGAAGGAACGGGTACCGATCAACGATCTGGTGACGATACTCGAGACCTTGCTCGATTACGCGCCGTCCGTGAAAGACGTGGAATTGCTTACTGAATACGTGCGGCAGTCCTTGTCGCGGTATATCACCCGCAAGTTCGCGGGGGCGGACGGGAGCATCAATGTCATGGCGCTGGATCCCCGGTTTGAGCGGGCCCTGTCCCAGGCCATGGAGGAAGGCGGCGCTCTGCGGCCCGATGTGGTGACAAAGCTGCTGCGGGCCATCGAGAACGCCGCAAAAGGCGACCGGTTCAGGGGAGGTTTGCCCATTATTTTGTGCTCGGTTCCGGTGAGGAGATTCTTGAGAAAGATTACGGAGCGGTTCCTTCCCGCGCTGACGGTTCTGTCGAATGCGGAAATCGCTCCATCGGTAAAACTCTATACAACAGGGGTGGTGAAGTATGAAGATTAAAACTTTTAAAGCTAGAACGTTTTCCGCGGCCCTCGATCTCGTGAAAAAGGAAATGAGCAAAGATGCGGTAATTCTGTCCACCAGGGAAAAGAAAGGTATTGTTCCCAGCGTGGAGGTCACGGCAGGTGTGGATTATGATGCTGTCCGGAAAACGCCACTCCAAAGCAAGACCGTGACCCAGGCCACGGCGGTGACAACAGCGGTCTCCGAACCACCCAAACCCGCCCTCGTTGACGAGATAAAGGATGAAATCGGGAGCCTGAGGCAGGCCATCGAAAGCATGAAGAACCGTGGGTATGAAGTTGACCTTCCGGAAGAAAAGAAGATGATCATGGCATTTCTCAGAAAACAGTCCATTCGTGACGAATATGCCGTCCTCCTGTGTGAAAAAGCCAAGTATCTTGACGATATTCCTCTTCTGATATCGTCCGAGATCAAGATCAAACGGCATCAGGGCATGAAGAAAGCCGTTATGCTGATCGGACCGACCGGCGTCGGCAAGACCACAACCATTGCGAAACTTGCGGCGCAGGCGATCAAAAACAAGAAAAGAACGTGCATTGTCAACCTCGACACCTATCGGATCGGCGCGGTGGAGCAGATGCGGATTTACTCAAACATCCTCGGCATCCCCCTTGCCACGGTGTCGAACATAACGGAATTCAAGGCAGCACTTGCGAAGTTTTCGCAGAACAAGGATGTCATCTTCATAGACACCATCGGCAGAAATCCGCGTGATGATGCGTATATCAAGGGCATGGGGGAAATCTGCAAGGCGGCCGGCGTTCCCCTGGAACTGCATTTGCTGATGAACGCAAACGGAGATGACGAGTTCATGATTGAATCGTACCGGCATTACCGGAATCTGCCCATTGATTATGTGGCTTTCTCAAAAGTGGATGAAGCCGTGCGGTTCGGTCCGCTCTACAATCTCATGACCACGTACCAGAAACCTGTGGCGTACCTTACCACCGGGCAACGCGTTCCCGGTGACATAGAATACCCGACCGTCAACCGGTTAGCGGGTCTTATCGTGAATAGGGAGTGTGTTCCATGCTGATAAAAAACCAGGACGGAAAAAAACGCTGTGTAAAAACTATTGCCGTTGCGAGCGGCAAAGGCGGTGTCGGCAAAACCAATGTGGTGGCGAACCTCGCCATCGCCATGAGGGCGCGCGGCCTGAATGTCATGATTTTCGACGCTGATCTGGGATTGAGCAATATTGATGTGCTGCTTCACCTCGCGCCGCATTACAATATTCAGCATGTTCTGCGCGGCGAAATGTCGCTTCGCGATGTGGTCGTGGAAGGCCCTCACGGCATCAAGATTTTGCCTGCGGGATCCGGCGTGCAGGAGCTTACTTCCCTGGACGAGTTTCAGCGCCTCAAAATCATGGAGGAATTCGACTCCTACGTCAGCGACATGGATGTGCTTCTGATTGACACGGCAGCGGGGATTTCCGAGAACGTGGCGTTTTTCTGCATCGCGGCCCAGGAGATTGTGGTCGTCACCTCCCCTGAACCCACGGCAATCACCGACGCCTACGCGCTGATCAAGGTGCTTTGCACCCGGTACCAGGAAAAGGAATTTCACGTGCTCGTGAATTCGGTAAAAAGCCCGGAAGAAGGGTATGATGTCTTCCGAAGACTGTCGGCTGCAACGGAAAAATTTCTAAGCATTTCACTGAATTATCTCGGAGATCTTCCTTTCGATGAAATGGTGCCCAAGGCGGTCCGGGCGCAGAAGGCTTTTATTGACGTCTATCCAAACACGCCGACATCGCAGCGCATCCGCGAACTGGCGGCGAAATTCAGCGAGCAGGGCACCAAGGTAAAAGGCACACTTCAGTTTTTCATCGGCAACCTTGTATCGGCATCAACGCATTCATGAGGGCCATCGTATGCTTGGATATAAAACAGAAATAAGCGAACAGGAAAAAGAGCAAATCATCAAGGACTTTCTTCCGTTCATCAAATATACCGCCTATCGCCTGGGAAAGCGTCTTCCTCCCCAGTTGACGATCAACGATCTGATCAACAGCGGGATCGTCGGGCTTCTGGATTCACTGCAGCGGTATGAAGAGGGAAGGGTGAAGCTCAGTACGTTTGTTGAACACCGTATCCGGGGTGCCATGCTCGACGAACTGCGGTCCCAGGACTGGGTTCCCCGTTCGGTGAAAAGCAAAATCAGCACCATAAAGAAAGCGCACCAGAAACTTGAGCAGGAGCTCGGTCGCTCGCCGTACGATGATGAAATCGCTGCGCACCTCGGAATTTCACTCGACGACTATTACAAGATCACCCAGGACGCCCATGCCGCCGTCATGCTGAATTTCGAGGATTTTAACAGCGCGATGTTTGATGATCATGAAATGCATGCCGCCGAACGCATTGCAGACCCTGCCGCAAGAACCCCCTTCGAAGTCTATGAGGATTCCGCCATCAAGGAAGCCCTTGCACAGCACATAGAGGGGCTCCCCGAGAAGGAAAAGCTTGTTCTGTCGATGTATTACTGGAATGAACTGACGATGAAGGAAATCGGCAAGGTCATGAAACTGACCGAAGGACGCGTCTGTCAGCTGCATAACCAGGCGCTCATCAGGATCAAATCGAAAATGGAAGCCCATGTGCCGGGTTAAAGAACCGCGGGAAAGAACCGATAAGATGCACCAGAAGGAGGTTTTATGTTGGAAACTGA
Source organism: uncultured Nitrospiraceae bacterium (assembly GCA_964646375.1). Lineage (GTDB taxonomy): Bacteria > Nitrospirota > UBA9217 > UBA9217 > UBA9217 > JBAZLV01. The sequence continues at coordinate 15,873 of CAZYEF010000003.1, forward strand.
ACAACTTACCCGGCTGAAAAGCGACCTTGCAGGCGCCGATCCAAGTAAGCGGAGGGCGGCGGCAGAGGCGCTGGGCGACGCTGACGAGAGGGCGATTTACCCTCTTATTAAAGCGTTGCATGATGAGAATCCGGGTGTGCAGGACGCGGCAATGCGTTCCTTGATAAGCATCGGGGAAGAGGTGACCGCATACATGGTGATTCCCCTGCTCAGAGAAGGGCCCTTGCTGAGAAATACGACTCTGCTCATTTTGAAGGAGATAGGCCCCCCGGTTGTTCCCCTGCTGCGGGATCTCTTTGCCGACAAGGACGATGACATCAGAAAATTTGCCGTGGACCTGATCGGAGACATTAAAACGTGCGACTATCCGGGCGAGATTGTGAAGCTTATGCAGATCGATCCGAACCCGAATGTGCGCGCGTCCTCGGCCAAGACCCTGGCTGTCCTGAACTACCGAGAAGCGATCCCTGCCCTGGTCGCCGCGTTGCGCGATGAGGAGTGGGTTTGTTTTTCCGCGCTGGATGCGCTTTCCGTGTTCAGCGATGAATCATCACTGGGGCCCGTAAAAGGGCTCCTTTCCAGTCCTTCCGCGGCACTTCGATACGCCGCCGTGGAAGCGTTGGGGAAATTTCCCTCGCCCCAGGCAAGCGCAATTCTGTACGACTATCTTCCCAAGGCCACTGCCATGGAGAAAACCGCAGTCGTCAAGAGTCTTGTTCAAACCGGGCTCTCTCCGTCAATGACGGGTGTCACCGACACGCTGTTGAGCATTCTGAAGCAAGGGGACTGGGAAGATCGGCTTATCGCCATTTGCGGACTTGTTGACATGGGGGAAAAACGCGCGATCCCGAATATCATCGACATCGCCGGCCAGCTTGATCCGTCCGACCCTCTGGGCGACGAGCGGCTTGCCGAGGTCAAACAGACGCTGATGGGTTTTATGGATCCGGAAGACTTCATTGAAACACTCCGCAATCCGGCGATAAAGTTCCGTGGCAAGGTGATCACTATTGATATCCTGAAGGAACTTGGAAACCCCGAAGCCATACCGCATATCATCCCGCTGTTCAAGGAGGTAAGCACCCATGTGGTGCTTGCCGCAATAGACGCCGTTGCCGCGCTTGCGGGCGAAAACGCGGCGGCGATTTTGTCCCCCCTCAAGGAACACCAGGAAAAAACGATCAAGGAACGTGTGACGTGGCTGCTGGAGGGCAAATAATAATGAATGCCGTTTTGCAGGATGCCACTTTCAAGCAGCTCAGGGATTTCATCTACGAGAAAAGCGGCATTTTTATTCCTGACACCAAAAAGTACCTCCTCGAGAAAAAACTTGCGTCCAGACTTGAGGAAAAGAAACTGAACACGTTTGATGACTATCTGCAGCATGTGCGTACCAGCGTGAATGGAGATGAAATCGGGAAGCTTTTTGACGCCGTCACGGTGAATGAAACGTATTTTTTCCGTGAACCGCAGCAGCTCGATGTGTTCAGCGATGTTCTCGTCGGACGCCTCGTGGAAAGCAAGGGTTCCTCCGACATCAGAATCTGGTCGGCGGCATCGTCCACGGGGGAAGAGGCATACACGCTTGCCATGATGCTGATGGAAAAAAAGCTGTGCACGAGGATGGAAATCATTGCGTCGGACATCAGCAACGAGGTGCTGGAGTCGGCAAAAAAGGCATATACGGTTCCTATTCCATGAGGACCGTGAAAGAGCCGTATTTGAGCAAGTACTTTAAAAAAAATGGCACCGGGCATGAGATTGACTCCAGTGTGAAAAACGTGGTGAAGTTCATGAATGTCAATCTTACCGATGAAAAGAAGATAAAAACATTCCAGGCGATGGATGCCATCTTCTGCAGAAATGTGCTTATTTACTTTGACGACAAGGCAAAGCAAAAAGTGGTTTCCCTGCTCTACGACGCTTTGCGGCCGGGAGGGTTTCTCATGATCGGTTCTGCGGAAAGCCTTCACAACATTACCCGAGCATTTCGGCCTGTTCTTATTAATAAAGTTATCGCGTACCAGAGGGGATAAGAATGAAGATCATGATTGTAGACGATGACAAGACGACGAGGAAGCTTCTCGGGCTGTTTCTAAAATCGAAAGGATTTGATGTAGTCCATGCAGAGAACGGCCTCGACGGACTGGAAAAACTGGGAAGTGAAACCGTCAACCTGATCATCAGCGACCTCAACATGCCGTACATGGACGGCATTGAATTTGTGAAAGCCGTCAGGGCCGATGCCCAGCAGGCCCATCTTCCGATTCTGATGGTCACGACGGAAATGGACAATGTGGAGCGGGAGCGGGCTTTCAGCGCGGGAGTGAACGGATATCTTACCAAGCCGGTTACTGCTGAAGTCGTCATGCAGAACATCCGGGTTATCTTAAAGAAAATGTTTAATGAGGGAGGAAAAGGTCATGCCTGATCCAAAAATGAAAATCCTGGTCGTTGATGACTTTTCGACCATGCGAAGAATTGTCAAGAACGTCCTGAAACAGCTGGGGTACGACAACGTGGAAGAAGCGGAAGACGGTGCCCAGGCTTTCAACAAGCTCAAGACCGGCGGATTTGGCTTCATGGTTTCCGACTGGAATATGCCGAATATGGATGGTCTGGACTTGTTGAAAAGCGTACGGGCCGACGCTGATCTAAAGGATTTGCCGATCCTGATGGTCACGGCAGAGGCAGAGAAAGAAAAAGTGGTCACCGCGATCAAAGCGGGCGTGAACAACTATATTGTGAAACCGTTTACCGCGGAAGTTTTTTCGGAGAAGATGGAAAAAATATTCGAAAGGCTGAAAAAATAGCACCGCGCGGCATGCGCGATGGAAGTACCCGGGAGTAAAATCGCAACCAAAGAAAAAACCGATAGGAAACACTGAGCGGAGTAAATCATGTCTGACGAAATGGAAGAAATAACGGCGGAATTCATCGCGGAATCCGAAGAGACCCTCGATAATGTCGATACGCTTTTTGTGGAGCTCGAGGCGAAAGGAAGCGACCAGGAAATCGTGAACAAACTGTTCCGGAGCGTCCATACGATCAAAGGAGCGGCTGGTTTTCTCGGATTTCAGTCTATCGTTGACGTGGCGCACAATGCAGAAAACATCATGAAGAAGGTGCGGGAAGGTGAAATGAGTATTTCACGGCCACTCATCGATGTTATTCTGAAGAGTGTGGATATGCTGAGGCTTCTGCTCAGGCATATCCGGGACAAGGACGGGGTGCAGGAAGATATTACCGCACTGGTCAAGGAACTCGGCAATGTGCTTGCCACGGCCCAGGGAAAGGAACCGGCATCGGCTCCGAAACAGGGCGGCGGACCCCTAAAATCGAAGGAGCCTGAAGCCCCGCATGAAAAACCGGCGGTGGTTTCTTCCCCGGAACATGCTGCAGATTCCGCTGTTCAGAAAAGAGATACAGAGCAGGGACAGGCGCCGGTTGAAGCGGTGGCGGAGAAGAAAGACTCCCTTCAGACGCTCCGAGTCGAAGTCGGAAAAATCGACAAGGTGATGGACCTGACCGGAGAAGTCGTTCTGGTGAGAAACAGACTGCTGAACATCATGAACCGGCTTGAGCAAAAATACACCGATGACCGCGAGGTGGAAAGCCTGAACGAGGCGGTTTCCTTCCTCGATCTGATAACATCGGACATGCAGTTGGGTGTGATGCGCATGCGCATGCAGCCGATTCAAAAAGTGTTCAGCAAGTTCCCCCGGTTGGTAAGGGATATATCCGGATCTCTCGGCAAGCAAGTTGAGTTGAAAGTGTTCGGTGAAGATACGGAAGTGGATCGCTCCGTGATTGAGCATATCGGTGACCCCATGGTGCATATTATCCGGAACGCGATCGATCACGGCCTTGAAACGCCGGACGAGCGGCGGTCCAAGGGAAAATCCGACCAGGGGACCATAATGATACGGGCCTCGCAAAAAGGGAATCAGATCGTGATCGAAGTTTCGGATGACGGCAGGGGCGTCAATGTTGAAAAAGTGAAGAAAAAAGCGGTGGCCAAAGGGGTCATCACGGCGGATGAAGCGGGACGCATGACGGATGAGTCCGCCGTCAACCTTATTTTTCTTCCCGGCTTCTCAACGGCAGACGTCGCCACCGAGCTTTCCGGACGCGGCGTCGGGATGGATGTGGTAAAAACCAATATATCAAAGCTGAATGGAGCCGTTGAAATAACCACGAACAAAGACGCAGGCTCAACGATTACGATCCGGCTTCCGCTCACCGTGGCCATCATTCAGACCCTGATGGTTCGTTCGGGAAGTTCACGCTATGCGATTCCGCTTGCGCCTGTTGAAGAGACCCTGATGGTCTCGAAGGAAGACATTTCCGAAGTAGCAGGCTCGGAAGCGCTTACCGTCAGAGGACGAGTGTATCCCCTCTTCGACCTGACCGGCATACTCGGCGATTCACGGGATAAAGACCTCCTGTACAAATACGCTGTCGTTGTATCGGTCGGGGACAAGCGCTTTTGCATCGGCGTGGACGAACTGCTCGGCCAGGAAGAAGTGGTCATCAAGAGCGTGGACGGAATCAATACCGGCTCCTCGCACATTCTGGGCGCGACCATTACCGGTGACGGAAAGGTCGTGTTCATCATAGATCTCGCATCCCTATCAAAAAGCATTGCGATGCTTGCCACCGCATAAGGAGGTTCCAGGTGCAACAATATATCGGTTTTCGTCTCCATACCGGAGAATATGCCATCCCCATCACCAAAGTGCGGGAAATTGTCAATTTGCCGGCCGTGACCAATCTGCCCCAGTCACCAGCCTATCTGCGGGGGATAACGAATTTGCGCGGCAACGTCATCCCGCTGGTGAACCTGAAGAAACTCATCAATGTGCTCGATACCGGGTCCGGCGGCAGCAAGGTGATCGTGATCGTGAGCGGCAGACTGATTTTCGGAATCATTGTCGACGGAATCACCGGCGTTCTCAGTCTCGATGAAAACGCCATAGAGTCCCCGGAAGGGCTTTCCCGCAGCCATTCCCAGGAAATCACCGGTGTCGCGAAGCTCGACGGCCGTTTGATTGTGCTGCTCGATACGGGAAAACTCATTCCACTCAGCGATCACAGCCTTCTCGAGGAAGTGACGGAAGTGCACAATCCGGGTCAGGGCGGCACCGTGGAAGTACTCAAGACAGTTCAGACCATGGCCGGTGAAATGAAGGTAAAGGAATTTCACGACGCCCGCGAGTTTTTTGAAAAAAACAAAATGCTCTCGCCTGACGACCCTCGCAAGGAAATATTCGACGATATTGTTGAATTTATGAACGCCATCACAGGCCAGGACTACGAAAAAGCGGACACCATTATCCAGACGGTGGCGAAAAAAGGACAGGGAAATCTATTCCAGGAGGTGGGGAAAATTACCAGAAAACTGCACAATACCGTCAAGAGCTTTCAGGAGGCGCTGGACCCGAGATTCAAGGACTTTGCGAACAGCGACATTCCCACTGCCGTGGGGAAGCTGCAGTTTGTCATAGACAAGACGGAAGAGGCGGCCAACAAGACCATGAGCGTGGTGGAAAAATATATCCTCGTCATGGACGAGCTCTCCGCGCACATCCGGAAAGTGGAGGGCCCTCCTGAAACGGTCGCGTATCTCAAGGACTTCAAGAACACGCTGGAGGACGATCTCACCGAGATATTGACCACGCAGTCCTTCCAGGACCTTACGGGACAGACGATCAAAAAAGTAATAACCCTGGTCGGAGACATAGAGGCCGAGCTGGTTCGGCTCATTACGAGTTTCGGGGTGAAAATTGACTCCGGAGCGCAGTCGTCAGAAGAGTCTCCGGAGCGGGTGTCTCAGGAGGGCGTCGATGATCTCCTGAAGGAATTTGGTTTTTAAATACAGCGAAGCAGAGTATGCGGATAGACGGCGTACGGCTTTTTCAGGAGGGTGCAGGCATGGCTTTTATGACTTGGGACAACAGCCTCAGTGTCAATATCAAGAAGATTGACGAGCAGCACAAACACCTGGTTGCCATGGTGAATGATCTGCATTCGGCCATGGGCGCGGGAAAGGGCAAGGAGGTCATGGGAGGCGTACTTGCCGGCCTGGTTGAGTATACAAAAAGTCATTTTGCTACGGAAGAGGAATTACTCCAAAAACATCTGTACCCGGGATATCTGGCCCACAAAGCCGCCCATGATGCCCTGACGCGCCAGGTCGCTGATGTCATGAAAAAATTCCAGGACGGCCAGCCCATTGTCACGGTAGAAGTCATGGGTTTTTTGAAGGACTGGCTGGTAAATCATATCCAGAATACTGATAAAAAATATACCGTGCATTTAAACAACAAGGGAGTTGTGTAAGAGCTGCACGCAGAGAAAAGCACGGAAAGAACGGTACCTATCATGACGATAAAAGTCCTTATTGCCGATGATTCGGCGTTCATGCGCAATGCGCTCACCAATATGCTCGTATCAGACCCGGAAATCAAGGTCGTCGGCACGGCACGGGATGGCGTCGAGGCGGTTGAGAAGGTAGCCCTCCTCAAGCCTGATGTGGTCACTATGGATGTCGAAATGCCGAAGATGGACGGCATTGAAGCACTCCGGCTCATCATGGAAAAGAACCCCGTGCCGGTGATCATGGTAAGCTCCCTTACCGCGGAAGGCGCCCAGGTGACCCTGGACGCACTGGACCACGGCGCGGTCGATTTTATTCCCAAAAATCTTTCGGAACTCTCCATCAACATTGTCAAGATCAAGGAAATGCTCATCGACAAGGTGAAGCATATCACCCGGAGCGGAGTGGCGCGTAAACTCAAGAAAATTGAGCGCAAATCAGAGGAAACCCGGACCCCCAGGATTATCCCCGCGTTGTCAACCGGCGTACGGCGGATCAATGTCGTGGCCATCGGCACTTCCACCGGCGGACCGCGGGCGGTTCAGGAGATCATCCCTCATCTGCCCAAGGATTTTCCCGTACCGATCATCATCGTGCAGCACATGCCGGCCAATTTCACCGGACCGTTTGCGGAGCGGTTGAATGAAATAAGCCAGATTACCGTAAAAGAAGCGGAGGAAGGTGAACCGCTGAAAGCCGGCATTGCCCTGGTGGCGCCCGGCAGGGGACATATGCGGGTGAACCGTCTGCGGGGCATCGAAACGGTGGTGAATATAACGGAGAACAAGGAAGAATTCATTTACCGTCCATCCGTGGATTATCTGATGCAGTCCATGGCGGAGTTCTATCCCGGCAGGTCTCTCGGCGTGATCCTGACGGGAATGGGAAACGACGGAGTGAAGGGAATGACCTCCATGAAACAGACGGGCTCCCGGATCTTCGCCCAGAATGAAGAAACCTGTGTTGTGTACGGCATGCCCCGCGCCGTGGTTGAAGCGGGAATTGCGGACAAGGTGCTTCCCATTGAGGAAATGGCGGGAGAAATCATCAATGCGGTATAGCAAGGGAAAAAATCGATGGCATTCTGTTGCCGGCGGCTCGCGAAACAGCAGAGTGCTGTCCGGTCCGGGAGATGCTCTATGCTGAAAAACATGAAAATAGGTTCGCGTCTGGCAGCAGGGTTCGCGATCGTGGTTGTTCTTACCACGGCCATGATCTTGGTCACCCTGTACAATATGAAACTGGTCAAGGATGATTTCGAGAGAATCGTCAAGGTGCTGAATGTCCGCACAGAACAGGCAAATGACATGGCCGATTGCGTGCGCGAAGTTAAATATCTTCTCGCGCTGACCGTGCTGGAAAGGAATGCAGAGCAGACCAACGTCCTCGGCAAACGAATACAGGAATATCGTGAACGATATAATACGGCGTTCAAAAAAATCGAAGAAGCAACGTTAAAAAGCGATACGGAAGGCCATGCGCTGGTTGCAAAAGTCAAAGCCACAACGGAGGCCATGAGACCGTTCAATGTAAAAGTTTTTGAGCTGGCTTCATCGAATAAATATGAAGCGGCCCATGGAGCATTGCTGAAAGAAGCAGGCCCGGCGGCTGTTCAGTGGGTGGCATCTGTAGATGAATTGGTAACGCATCAGAAAAAAAGAACAGACTACCGTTACAGCGAAGCGATGAAAAAATACCGTTTCACCCTGGTGCTGATTTTTGTTTTTACAGGAATTGTATTCGCTGCGGTGGTTTTTGTGGCATTGGTTCTAACCCGCGGGATTGTGAAACCGCTTCAGGAAGCGGTTATCGTTGCCAATGGACTCGCCAACGGCAATTTGAATAATGACATCAAGACAGAAAGCAAGGATGAAGTCGGACAATTGCTTTCCGGCATGCAGATCATGGTTGAGAAACTCAGGGTAGTAGTCGCTGACGTAAAAAGCGTTGCGGACAGCGTGAGTGCCGGCAGCCACGAGCTTTCGTCAACATCCGATGATTTAAGCAAGGGCTCCCGGGAACTGTCAATGCAGGTGGAACAGATTGTGACGGCCATGACCGAGGTTTCCCAGACCATTATGGACGTGGCCAAGAACGCATCACATGCTGCGGAGGCGGGGAAAAACTCCTCGGATACCGCCTCCCAGGGGAAACAGATCGTTGAGACCACGGCGAACGACATGGTCAATATCGCCCATACGGTGCAGGAGGCGGCAAACACCATTGAAGAACTTGGGAAAAGTTCCGCCCAGATCGGCGAAATTGTGGCGGTCATCAACGGCATTGCGGACCAGACCAACCTGCTGGCATTGAATGCGGCTATCGAAGCGGCACGCGCAGGCGAGCAGGGGCGTGGTTTTGCCGTGGTTGCTGATGAGGTACGCAAACTTGCTGAACGGACCGGCCATGCGACCCAGGACATTACCCAGCGCATCTCGGCAATTCAGGCCGCAGCGGGAGAGTCCGTTGACGCCATGAAACGGGGAAGCGATGAAGTCGACAAAGGCGTGGGACTTGCCAAACAGGCGAGTTCATCTCTTGATACCATTGTGACCGCGTCGACAAACGCCATGGATATGGTACAGCGGATAGCGGCGGCGACGGAGGAGCAATCGGCCGCATCGGAGCAGGTGACGCAGAACATGGAAAACATATCGAGCATCACGAAACGAGCCTCGGAAGCCTCTGACCAGATCAAAGTCTCGGCGGGAGAACTTGCCAGATTGTCGGCAGGGCTCACGGACCGGATCGCATTTTTTAAAGGAACAACCATAGAAGCAGAAACCCTTGTGAAGAAAGCGGTCGAGTTTATGAAAACGAATGGCAGGGAAAAAGCATACGAAGAGTTCAGCAAGTTGAAAGGGAAGTTCACGAACCGGGACCTGTATGTCGATGTTTATGATTTAAACGGAAAATGTCTTGCGCACGGCCAGAACCCGGACAGGATAGGGAAGGACTGGATTGACTTGCTGGACGCGGACAACAAACCGTTTGTCAGGGAACGAATAGAGATAGCGAAAGCGAACGGCAAAGGATGGCAGAATTATAAATTTTCCAATCCAGTGACAAAGCAGGTGGAAGATAAAACAGCGTACATCGAGCGCTATGAAGATGTTATTGTCGGATCGGGTGTTTATAAATAGGACTCATGTGTTTTTAGGGAGTGAACTCCCTGGTTGACGACGACCAGAAATGACAACAGCGAAAGGCTAAGGTCCATGAAACTACGATTCAAGCTTACCAGTTTCGGCAGCAAGGTTTCGTTTCTGTTGGTAGGAAGCTGCGTGTTCGTCGCTTTTGTGGTTAGCGCCATAGCACTAACGCAGAGTTATAAAACCTACACGCAGGCCACGGATGACTACAGGAATGCCTTATATGCCGACTTTGATACGCTGGCAAAGAGCGAAGTTCAGACTGCCGTTTCGATGCTCCAGGGTATTTATGAGAAACATCAGCGAGGGGAATTCACGCTGGATCAGGCAAAAAGAACAGGCGCCGGTCTTTTAATGTCCCTTAAGTTCGGAAAGGACGGTTATGTTATTGCGTATACGATGGATGGTGTCAGCATCGCTCATCCGAACAGCAAAAATGTAGGTACCAACCGGTATGATACCCAGGACAAAAAAGGTAACTATATCGTGCGCGATTTTCTCAAGGAAGGAGTGAACCCGGAGGGAGGTTTTACCACATACTGGTATCCGAAAGAGGGAGGAACCGTTCCTCTTCCGAAGAGGAGCTATGCTCTCCAGTTCAAACCCTTTAGCTGGGTTGTCGTGACCGGCAATTACGTTGATGATATCGAAGCGATAGTGAAAAAACAACACGAGCAGTTTACGGGCGGTTTTCAAAACGGCATCTATCTGCTTGTTGTCTGCACGGTCCTGTTTGTTGTCCTTGCATTGGTTGTTACCAATAGCACTACGAGAAAGCTGCTGAAACAGATAGGAGGAGAACCCTCTCATATCGCGGGAATAGCGAAGAAAATATCCGAGGGCAATTTAAACGTTCAATTTGAATCGAATGGAAATGCGGAGGCCGGTATTTATGCAGCTGTGCATACCATGAATGACAAACTGCAGGTTCTGGTCGCGGACATTAAGAATGCTTCGGACAGTGTTTCAACGGGCAGTCTTCATCTTTCCACATCCTCCGACGAACTGAGCAGAGGCGCCCAGGAGCTTTCCTCACAGGTAGAGCAGGTCGTAACGGCCATGACCGAGGTTTCCCAGACCATCATGGATGTGGCAAAAAACGCTTCTCATGCGGCAGAGGCCAGCAAAAAAGCGTCGGACACCGCCGCGCAGGGAAAACAGGCTGTTGACAAATCCGCTGATGACATGGTCAGAATAGCACATATCGTCCAGGAAACGGCTGCGACCATAGAGGACCTGGGCAGGAGCTCGGCCCAGATCGGGGAGATCGTGGCGGTCATCAACGGCATTGCGGACCAGACCAACCTGCTTGCGTTGAACGCGGCCATCGAGGCGGCACGCGCGGGCGAACAGGGCCGAGGTTTTGCGGTTGTGGCGGATGAAGTCCGCAAGCTTGCAGAACGGACATCCCAGGCAACGAAGGACATTGCCGATAAAATTACCGGCATCCAGGCGGCAGCTGCCAGTGCGGTCGAGGCTGTAAAACGAGGCAGCAGTGAAGTAGAGAGCGGAGTGGGGCTGGCGAAAGAAGCGAGCGGATCTCTGGATTCCATCGTCCAGGCGTCGTCCGGAGCCATGGATCTGGTGCAGCGGATTGCCGTGGCCACCGAGGAACAGTCGGCGGCATCGGAGCAGGTCACCCAGAACATGGAAAATATTTCGAGCATCACGAAACAATCCTCAATATACGCGCAGCAGATAAAAAGCGCCGCGGAGGAGCTCGCAAAGCTCACCGTAGACCTCAGAAAGCAGATTTCCTTCTTCAAGGCGACACCCACGGAGGCGGAAGCACTTGTCCGGAAAGCGATTGACTTCATCAGGGCAAAGGGAAGAGATGTCGCGTTTACCGAGTTCAACGACCGGGCGGGCAAGTTTGTGAACAGAGATCTTTATATTGTTGTCTACAGCATGAACGGAAAATGTCTCGCGCATGGCCGGGACAAAGAGAAGGTTGGCGAGGACATGATAAATCTCATGGACCCGGATAACAAGCCTATTGTGCGCGACCGCATCGAAATTGCCAGGACCAGGGGCAAGGGCTGGCAGGAGTATAAGACCGTCAACCCGGCAACAAAGGAAATGGAGAACAAAATAGCGTATAACGAGTTGTACGAAGACGTTATCGTGGCCTCAGGAGCATTCAAGTAGCAGAGGAACGACCGAAGCGATCCACGGCGATAATTTGTACTGCCGCCGTCATATCATTTCTATAAATGCATTAAAAATTCAGGAAAGGCTGGTTATGGCATGAAGATAAAAAGCTTGAGAATAGGAAACATGAACATCAGCTCAAAGCTTATGGCGCTGAGCCTGAGCATTGTTGCTGTTACCGTTATTGTTATCACGACAATATGCCTTTCCGTATATTACAACGACGTCATGAACCGGGTGAATGCCGAACTGGACTCGCATCTGAAAGTTTTCTGGGACATGCTGAAGGAAGGCGGCAGCCAATTCCGGATTGTTGACAACAACCTGCTGGCCGGCGGTTATGTGCTGAATGACAATACAGAACTTCCTGACAAGATGAGCAAACTGACCAACGGATTTGCCACAATATTTCTGGGAGATACTCGGATATCGACGAATATCGTGAAGCCGGATGGGAGCCGCGCGACAGGAACAAAACTTACCGGCCCGGCCCATGATGCGCTTTTCAAGGGAAAAAAGCCGTATCGGGGCGAAGTGTCGATTCTCGGAGAACAATATTTTTCTGCATATGATCCCATAAAGAATGCCCAGGGGGACACCATCGGAGCGCTTTTTGTGGGCGTCAAAAAAAGCGATTATTTTAAATCGTTTTACCGCATGGTTACGATAATAACCGTCTGCGCCGTGTTTCTTTTTGTGGTGGTCGGAGCCATTACGCTTCTGATTACCCGAAGGATGTTTGTTCCCCTTAACACCATGGTGAAAGCCATAGATGAGTTCTCGAATGGAAATCTGTCGTACACGGTTCAGAAAAGCAGCAACGACGAAATCGGCGACATGGCCCAGAGCCTGGGGAAAATGACGACCAATCTTCGGCGCATCGTCGGGCAAATCAGCGCTTCCACGGCGTCGGTTGCGGGCAGTTCAAGCGAACTTTCAAGCACTTCAGACAATATGAACAATGGCGCGCAACAGCTGTCCACGCAGACCGAGCAGGTGGTGTCCGCCATGGGAGAAGTTTCCCGGACCATCATGGACATGGCAAAGAACGCGACGATGGCGGCGGACGCGAGCAGAAACGCGTCTGAAACCGCCGCGCAGGGCAAGAAAATCGTGGACACCACTGCGGAGGACATGCTGAAAATCGCCCAGACGGTGCAGGAAGCATCAAGCACCATCGAGGAACTCGGCAAAAGTTCGGCGCAGATCGGCGAGATTGTTACCGTCATCAACGGGATCGCGGATCAGACCAATCTGCTGGCATTAAATGCCGCTATCGAGGCTGCCCGCGCCGGAGAGCAGGGCAGAGGATTCGCGGTTGTTGCTGACGAGGTCAGAAAGCTTGCCGAGCGCACGAGCCAGGCGACTCAGGACATTGCCCAGCGTATTACTGCGATCCAGACCGCTGCGGGAGAATCGGTAGACGCGATGAAACGGGGCAGTGACAAGGTGGACCAGGGCGTAGAGCTCGCCAAACAGGCGAGCGTCTCGCTTGATTCGATTGTGCAGGCGTCTACGAACGCCATGGACATGGTGCAGCGCATCGCGGCGGCAACCGAGCAGCAGTCTGCCGCGACGGAAGAGGTGACGCAGAACATGGAAGGCATATCGGGCATCACGAAACAGTTTTCTTCGTCCATGAGCCAGATCAAGGTGTCTGCTGCGGAGCTCGACAAGCTTGCCATCGGACTCAAAGACGCGGCCGCGTATTTCAAAATTGACCAGGAGACATCCGTAAAATCGTAAGCTTTATTACGACCAGTTGCTTAAATCGCACTATGCGAAAAAAATAAAATTATTTGAGAACATCTGCATGCGGGAACCGCATTGCAGCAACGAAAACATTGATAATGTATTCCAACGCGCGTGTTTTATAAGAGGAACAGTGTTGATGGCGCCCTCATATGAACATATGGTTTTGGATAATGGAAAGAGAGTTTTTGCATGAGAATCAACAATATGAAAATTCGTACTCAACTTGTTATTTTCAGTCTCCTCGGCGTCGGCGCTGCTGTTTGTGTTATTACTGTTCTGTGTTTGTCAATATTTCACCAGTCCCTTATGCAGCAGGTCAAGGAATCCCAAGACGATCACCTGAAGGTTTTTTGGTCTTTGCTGAAAGATAAAGGAACGCATTTCCGGGTCGCCGACGGAAAGATCATGGCAGACTCGTATGTGCTGAACGATAATTATGAACTTCCCGATAAATTTAAAGAGTTGCTGGGTGATGCGGCAACGGTATTTATGGGGGATACGCGGGTTTCAACCAACATAATGAAACCGGAGGGCGGACGGGCAATAGGAACAAAACTTCAGGGGCCAGCCTATGATGCGCTTTTTAAGCAAAAAACGGGATATCGCGGAGAAACGCTGGTTTTAGGAGAAAAATATTTCACGGCATATGATCCCATAAAAAACGATCAGGGCGAAACAATCGGCGCGCTTTTTGTCGGTTTCAGGGTCCACGATTACTTCGCACCATTTTATCGTTTAACGACGATTATCATAATTTTGGCCTTGTTAATTTTAGGAGTTGTGGGAACACTTACGTATCTGGTTACCCGTCGTGTTTTCGCTCCTCTTGATCACGTGGTTGCCGCCGCGGAAGAATTGTCAAAAGGTGTTCTGACGGCGCGGGTGGAGATAAAAGCAAAGAATGAAATAGGGACATTAGCGGAAAGCTTCAACCGCATGATTGAGAATGTTCGTGGTATGATAACACAAATAAACTCCACGGCAGGCACGCTGAGCGTCAGTTCAGAACAGCTGAAAACGACGGCGGACGATCTTTACAAGGGGACGCAGGAACTCAATTTGCAAACCGACCAGGTTGTAACGGCCATGACACAGGTTTCCCAGACCAATATGGATGTGGCAAAAAACGCAAGCAGTGCAGCCGATGCCGCAAAGGACTCGTCCGGTACGGCGGTGCAGGGGAAAACGGTGATTGATGCAACGACCAACAGCATGGAGAAAATTTCCGAAACGGTGAATGTCGCGGCAACAACGATCGAAGAATTGGGAAAGAGTTCTGCCCAAATCGGCGAGATTGTTTCTGTTATAAATGGAATTGCAGATCAAACCAATCTTCTTGCGTTGAATGCCGCCATAGAAGCGGCACGCGCGGGAGAGCAGGGACGAGGCTTCGCAGTTGTCGCTGATGAAGTCCGAAAACTCGCGGAGCGGACCGGCCAGGCGACAAAAGACATCGCTGATCGAATAAACTCCATTCAGACAGCGGCGGCGGAATCTGTGGATGCCATGCGAAAAGGCGCGGGTGAAGTAAATAAAGGCGTTGAACAGGCAAAAGAAGCAAGCATGTCTCTGGGTTCAATTGTTCAGGTGTCGACAGTGTCCATGGACATGGTGCAGCGTATTGCCGCAGCCACCGAAGAACAGTCGGCGGCATCAGAGGAAGTCACTCAGAACATGGAAAGCATCTCAGGTATTACCAAGCGCGCCACGGCTTCAACAGTGAGCATCAAACAGTCTTCTGATGAACTCGCCCAGCAGACGGCAAAGCTGCGTGAAATGACGACGTGGTTTAAAATATAAACGCATGCTGCGGCATGATGTTATGCAGAGATACTATTTCAGGACAGTTCGATGTTGACACTCAGTCCTGCAGGGAGGTCGTATGGAAACCGATGCGGTAAATTCAGAAATGCTCCAGTTCGTGACATTCAAACTGGCGGCGGAAAAATACGGAGTGAATATTCTGAAAGTTCAGGAAATCAACAACCTGAAGGATTTCGCAAAAATACCCCACGCTCCGCCGTATGTTGAAGGAGCAATCAATTTGAGAGGAAAGGTCATTCCTGTACTGAATTTGAGGAAGAAATTCGGGATTGAGGAAAAAAGTCTCGACGACCTCTCAAAAATCGTGATTATGAATGTGCGGGGGCACACCATGGGCATTTTGGTGGATGCTGTTTCGGAGGTGCTCAGAATTCCGCAGAGCGTGATTTTGCCGGCGCCTCCGGTGGCATCGGAAGTAAAAGCCGAATTTATTTACGGCATAGCACGGCTCGAACAGGGGCTCATCATTATCCTCGACATGGACAAACTTCTTGGGCGTGAAGAGCACGATGCGGTTTTTGGAATTACCGCCCAAATGGCCGTATAGGAGCGTACTCTCTAACGAGTGTACGCTCCATGATTGCTTGTGCGCAGGAGACATGGTGTACAACCTGCTTCTTTTCACCCGTTCAATTGCGACAAATGCCTGAAATTATTTCGGATAGCTTCTGCATTTGCGCAAACGACAGTTTTTTGTCGCTCTTTCTGTCGGGTTAAGCGGTGCCATTAATATATAAAAACTTCGCGTCAATGTATTGACACATTGCGGATAATCTGTATAATACGTTCATGCAGAGAGTCCTTATTATTGACGATGATGAAACAGTCCGCGACGTTTTGCAATCTTTTCTGGCGGGCAAGGGTTTTGAGGTCACTCTTGCCGTTGATGGACAGAGCGGTATTGATTACATCAAAAACAGTTCCTTTGACATTATTCTGACCGATCTTATCATGCCGGGCATCAGCGGCATCGAAATCCTGAAAGAAATTTCCACCCTGAACATCAAAACTCCCGTTCTCGTCATCACCGCTTTCGGCACTGTGCAAACCGCAGTGGAGGCGATGAAACTCGGGGCCTTCGAGTACGTCACGAAACCCTTCAACCTTGATGAAATCATGATCGTCATCAACAAGGCGCTCAATCTTTCAAAGCTGCAGAAAGAAAATCTGATGCTCAAGATGCAGCTTATGAAAAAGTACAAGTTCGAAGGTATTGTCGGGGATTCTCCCAGCATGCAGGTGGTATACCGGCTGATTGAGCAAATAGCGGATACGGACAGCACGGTCATGATCCTCGGGGACAGCGGAACCGGTAAAGAGCTGATAGCCAAGACAATCCATTACAATAGCTCCCGCTCTCAGGGACCGTTTGTGCCTTTAAACTGCGCAGCAATACCTCGTGACCTCCTTGAATCTGAATTGTTCGGACACGAAAAAGGCGCCTTCACCGGCGCGATCAACACCCGCATCGGCAGATTTGAGCTGGCGCAGAACGGCACAATCTTTCTGGATGAAGTGGGGGAACTGGACCCCTCCCTTCAGGTGAAGCTCCTGCGGGTCCTTCAGGAACGGGAGTTCGAGCGCGTCGGTGGCATGAAGACCGTCAAGGTGGACGTACGGGTGCTGGCTGCAACGAATAAGAATCTCGAAAAACTTACCCAGGAAGGCAAATTCAGAGAGGATCTATATTACCGCCTGAATGTTATTCCGCTTCATCTTCCTCCGCTCAGAAGCAGGCCGGAGGACATTCCGCTCCTTGTAGACCATTTTATCACTGAATTTTCAAAGAAACGAAAGCGGAATCCATTTGTATTTTCCGGAGATGCCATGAAATGCCTGCTGTCGTACCACTGGCCGGGCAATGTCCGGGAGCTGGAAAACTTAATTGAACGGCTCACGATCCTTGTGCGCAACGACACCATTCAGGTCACGGATTTGCCTGAAAAGTTTTATGCCTGCATGCCGGTTCAATCCGGACAGGATCCAGCCCCGTCCGTTTCGGTAGCAACATCAAGACCGGCTGCTGATATTCCCGAGACCGGAGTGGATCTTGGCTCACTGGTGAGCAACCTAGAAAAAGACTTGATTCTCAAGGCATTATCAAAATCAGGAGGTGTTAAAAGCAAGGCAGCGCAATTTCTTGGCCTTAATAGGACCACGTTGCTTGAAAAAATGAAAAAAATGGGTATAGAATCAACGAAATAACAAAACTTCCGCCAAATCACCGCCACCTGTCATTTATCTGACGTATTTTTCCGCACCAATTTAACAAAAAATCATTATATATCAATATCTTAAGTTTGGGCATGCTTGTTGCTTTATATCTAGCATGCAAATATTTTTAATTGTCATCGTGCTCTTTTTACCCTTTGCGGCATCAGCTGATGATGCTGCTGCAACAAGCACGACTCCGATCGAAAAAGCACGAGTGCTGCTGAGCGCAAACAAACCGGAAGATGCGCTGGACGTTCTGAACGCCTACCAGCCGGCCACGCGGGAGCTTTCCTCATACCATGGCCTGCTTGCGCAGTCGCTTGTGCAGATGAAGAAATTAAGTGAATCCATAGAACATTTCCGGATAGCGTATATTTACGCAACCACGACAGCGGAAAAGGAGCGGCTGCTTCTGGACAGGGCCGAGACCTACAAAAAAATGACCTATTATTCCGAGGCAGTTGTTTGCTATCGGAACTTTCTTAAGAATTTCCCTCAGTCTGCGTTTGCGCCCCGCGCCGAGCTTGGCATTGCGGACTCGTTCTACAGGCTCGGCAGTTTTCATGAGGCCCTTGAAGCATATGAAAAAGCGGGTGATGCGACCCAGGTGCTTTTGGGAAAAGCCAATGCGACTCATCGTCTCGGCAACTTTCAGAAGGCCAACGAGCTGTACATGGCGCTGATCACGAAAGATAAAAAATTTGTGGAGTCCTCGCAGGAAGCGCTTTTTAACATCGGGGAGAATTTTCGGGAGATGGGCAGGCTGTTGGACGCAAAAATTTATCTTAATTCCGTGAAGGAAAATGCATTGCAGCCGTATGCGTATGTGGGGCTCGGCTTGGTTGCGATGGCTGAGAAAAAGTATCCGACCGCGGAAAAGTATTTTACGGAAGTGCTTGACACCAAGGATCGCCGCCTGCATCAACAGGCGCTGCTGCATCTTGCGACGACCTATCTTGCCTGGGGGAAGCAGGAGGAAGCGCTCGTCAATCTTCTGGAAATACGGCGGAACTATCCTTATGGCAAGGAATACGATACGGCGCTGCTGCTTCTCGCGAAGATGTACAGAAGCCGGGGAAAGCCGGAGGATGCGGTTCCTTTTTTGAACGAACTGGTCTGCAGACGGACGCCGGTACCTGCGGCGCTTGAGGAGATCGAGTCCCTGCTGATTGAGATGAAAGACAAAAACAGCGCGGAACTGGTGAACATATGGCGCGTGGCGGGCCACTGGCTCCTCGATCCGTCACGGGCCAAGTCGGTCGTCAAAATTGCGCGTGCACTCCGTCATTCGGGGAAGATCTATCTTGATATCTGCAGATGGCTCATCAAGAACGGTTCCGAAGAAACAAGGGCCCAGGGGAGACTTCTCCTGGCGGATTTCTACGCGGACATCGGCGAGTCCGCCACGGCATCGCAGTATGCCAAGCGGGGCCGGAAATCGGCAACGGAGGACGATGCGTTCCGGACACAGGCACGAGTGCAGTTCGTGAACGGAGCATACCAGGAAACGCTTACGACACTGATGAACATCAAGGAAATGAAGGAACCGGACGTTCAGCTTCTTCTTGATGTAGCGCGCTCGCTGCCGGACCCCGGACAGGCGCTGTCGTTTTGCAATAAACTGTTTTCGAAAAGCCGGTGGTCGCCTACCGCAGAGGTGATGTTTGCGGATCTTCTTTATGATCAGGGGAAAAAGCAGGAAGCGCTGGGACATTATGCCGCAGTTGCTTCTTTGAAGCTTGACAGCAAACAGAATGCGTCGGCGCTTGCGGATATCGAGTGGGCCTGTTACCGCGTTTCGCTGCTGGCGCCTGCCAGGCAGGCATCGGACGCACTCGCGAAGATCAAAATGGTAAAGAGCGCATTGGGCCGGCTTGCAGGAGCGGAACTGCAGGGCAGGGCCATTTCCGAAAGGATACCCTAAGATGGCAATGAATACGGAGCAGTTGAATCAGGCGTTTGATAATTTTACACGGGCATCGCAGAGCCTTGAATCCTACTACGGACTTCTGCAGGACCGGATCACCTACCTGACCAAGGAGTTGGAGAGCAAAAACCATCAGCTCAACCGAGCGCTTGCCGAGGCTGAACAAAGCAAGGATTATTTGAATGCGGTGCTGTACAACCTCGAAGAGGCGATTGTTGTCGTGGACCCCCGCGACCAGGTCACAATACTGAACCGGTCCGCGGAAGAACTGCTCGGCCTCAACCCGGGGACCTCCGTCGGGAAGTCATTTTCCGCGCTTGATTTCTCTCTGGCTGACGAGGGACCTGAAACCCTGCTGACGGTACACGGAAAAAAATATACAGTTATCGTGTCGCACTCGAATGTCGTAGACGCCGCAGGGCTGCTGCGGGGTCGTGTCGTGCTCATCAAGGACATAACGAGGCTGCGCGAGCTTGAGGTACAGCAGGAACGCAATCAACGACTGATTTCCATGGGTGAAATGGCGGTGAAGATCGTCCATGAAATCAGGAATCCGCTCTGCAGTATTGAATTGTTCGCGAGCATGCTCGAACAGGAGCTTGCGGACACGCAGCACCGTGATCTTGCCCGGGGAATTTCGACCGGGATCGGCAATCTCAATTCGATACTCACCAATATGCTTTTGTTCGCACGCCCCCGAAAGCCTGCGTTCAGGACTGTGGAACTGGAGAGCGTCATCCGGGAGTCACAAAACATGCTGGCGCCGCTTTTGAGCTCCCGGAAAATAAGGCTGGAGCGGTCAAGCATTCCCTGCTCCATTTCGGGGGACGGGGAGCTTTTGAAACAGGTGTTTATGAACATTCTGATAAACGCGGCACAGGCCATGCCCGATGGCGGCGTGATTAAAATAGCGATGACCAACAGCAGCACCCAGGCGGTCGTGCACATCGCTGACAGCGGCTACGGCATAGCGCCGGAAAATGTCGAAAAGATTTTCGATCCGTTTTTTACCACCAAGGATTCAGGGACCGGGCTCGGACTTGCAATCACTTCAAAGATAATGCAGGCCCACAAGGGAGCCATAACGGTCCGGAGCGAACCGGGAACGGGCAGCACGTTCAGCCTTTGGTTTCCTCTGGAAGAAGTCGGAAACAGCAGCGCACTCCATGCGGAGCAGCATGCGGCGGTTTCTTCGGGGATTCACAGTTGATGGGGGACGGCGAAAGGAGCATTACCGTGCAGACAATGTGTACAAAACCGATACTTGTCGTTGATGACGACCCACAGATGCGATCAGCGCTCAAGGAGGCCATCCAGAGAATGGGGTATCCGGTGGTTCTGTGCGACGGTGGGGCGGAGGCCCTGGGCAAACTGCAGCAGTCGGCCTATCTTCTGGTGGTGACGGACATGAACATGCCGAAGATGGACGGCCTTACCTTTCTTAAGGAAATACGGCGCCGCATCGGAAACCTGCCGGTGCTTGTAATAACCGGTTTTGGAACGGTTGAAAATGCGGTGGAAAGCATGAAGGAGGGCGCGACGGATTATCTCATGAAACCATTCTCCTTTGATTCCCTCAAGAAGGCACTGGAATCCATCATAAACCGCGCCGCTGCGGGGAAAGAGCTGCTGGCGGAAAGCCAGGAGATGAAACGGATTGTGGCGCTCGCGGAGAATCTTGCTGCAAACGACATTACCGTGCTGATCAATGGAGAAAGCGGTACGGGCAAGGAGTTGCTCGCGAGGAGGATACAGCAGACCAGCCGGAGAAAAGACAAGCCGTTTATTGCGGTCAACTGCGCGGCAATCCCCGACAATCTGCTTGAGTCAGAGCTTTTCGGACATGAGAAGGGCGCTTTCACCGGCGCGATCGAGAGAAAAAAAGGCAAGTTTGAACTGGCGGACGGCGGTACCCTTCTGCTTGATGAAATAGGTGAACTGCCGATGATGCTGCAGGCGAAGCTTCTCCGGGCCCTGCAGGAGCGTGAGATAGACCGAGTCGGCGGAAAAGAGCCGATCCAGGTAGATGTCCGCGTGATTGCCACGACGAACCGGAACCTCGCCAGGGAATGCGCAGAGGGATGTTTCCGGGAGGACCTGTTCTACCGGCTGAATGTGTTTCCTCTGAAAGTGCCCCCCCTCCGCGAACGGCCGGAGGACATTCTCGCGCTCACCGCGCGCTTCATAGAACGGTTTTCCGCCGTCGCCGGGAAAAACATCCGTGGATGTTCTGACGATGCCATAGCGTTTCTGAAGGGACGTCCATGGCGCGGCAATGTGCGAGAGCTTGAAAACGTCATCCAGCGGGCGGTGCTTATCTGTACCGGCGATCTGATAGAACCGGGGGACCTCATGGTGGACACCGCGGAAGAGGACGATCAGACCGCCAATGGGAAAATCAGAGATATGGAAAAAGAATTGATTTTAAAGACACTTAAGGATGTGCACGGCAACAAGACGAAAGCAGCGCAGATCCTGGGTGTGAGTGTCAGGACCATACGAAACAAGTTGAATGAATACGGAAAAAATTTCCCCGGTTGTGAAAAAACTGCCGCATATTAGAATGGTAAGTGCCGGAAAAGGCGTAATAGAAGGCGGGCCTGCATCAAAAAGCCCTGGCATGATATTTGATAGTAATTGAGTAAGGAGAAAAGTCATGAGCGATGGTTTTACAACTATTCACCGTCTGATTGATGCCGCAGGGTTCCGGCACAAGGTTATTTCCTCAAATATTGCGAACGTGGACACCCCGGGGTACAAGGCAAAAGACGTCAAGTTCGACCAGGTCCTTGGTTCGGAGATGAAGCTTGCGGTCACCTCTGCCCGGCACCTGGGCGGCAGTGGTCCGGGATTGTCCCAAACACTGAGCGCTGAAGACGCACAGGCCTGGGTCGACCAGAACACGGTGGAACTCGATAAGGAAGTCTCAAAAATGACTGAAAACTCGATCCTGTATCAGACCAGCGTGTCCATGCTCTCAGCCAAGATACGGATGTTCAAAAACGCACTCAAGGGGTAACGTATGGATTCTTTCGGTGTTTTTCAGGTAAGTTCGTCCGCGCTCGCGGCGCAGCGTCAGCGCATGAATGTAATCGCTTCCAACATGGCGAATGCTCATTCAACCCGCACCGCCGAGGGCGGGCCGTACAAAAGAAGAGACGTGGTTTTTTCGGCGGAATTGGAAAAATCAAACACGCAGGGTCTGGAGGGAGTGAGAGTCTCCGAGGTGGTGGTTGATACGACGCCGCCGAAGATGATCTATGATCCGGGGCATCCCGATGCGGACAAAAACGGGTTCGTGGCCATGCCGAACGTCAATGTGATTGAAGAGATGGTGAACATGATGATGGCCTCACGGGCATACGAGGCGTCGGTTGCCGCATTTAACATGTCGAAATCAAACTTGATGAGAACGCTTGATCTGTTGAAAGCGTAGTATGCACTGTATGCAGGGAGGAAACAATGTCTGACCTCAAAATCACCGGAGCTGGAGCAGGAGAAAACTTTTCCCAGATCAAAATGACGGACAAGGAAAAGTCCACGGTTTTTGACGACATCATGCAGGAAGCAATGGGAAAGCTCACGCAGGTGCAGAATGATGCGGATAAGGCCGTGCAGGAACTCGCAAGCGGCGGAGACGTAACGCAGGCCATCATTTCGATGGAAAAGGCGGATATGAACTTTCAGCTGATGATTGAAGTTCGAAACAAGCTGTTGAACGCATATCAGGAAATTATGAAAATGCAGGTGTAGCGCGAGAGGGGCGGAAAATGCCGCTGGACAGGCGGCTCTTTCGTGCCAGCACAACAAACACTGATCAGAATGCATTACCGCATTCCATTTCGCAGTTCTTAATTGAGGTAAGTTATGGCGGATTTGAATACGATAACGGAACAGGTAAAAACCATGCCGCTCCAGAAAAAAGCGGCGCTCCTCGGTGTCGCCGCGCTGATTGTCGCGGCAGTCATCATGCTCGTGACCTGGAGCCAGAAAGTGGAATATCAGCTCCTTTTTTCAAACCTCACGCAGGAAGACGGCGGGGCCATTATCCAGAAGCTGAATGAGCTGAGGGTCCCCTACCGCACCGAAGGGGGAGGAATCATGGTGCCCGCGGACAAGGTCTATGAACTCAGGCTCCAGCTTGCCGGCCAGGGACTCCCGCAGGGCGGAGGCATCGGATTCGAGTTGTTCGACAAGACTAGCTTCACCATGACGGATTTTGTTCAGAAGCTGAATTACCGCAGGGCGCTCCAGGGCGAACTGGCAAGGACGATCCGCTCCCTTGCCGAGATAGACCAGTGCAGGGTGCATCTGGCGGTTCCGGAAAAATCCCTGTTCATGCAGAAGGAAGGAAAGCCGAAAGCGTCGGTTCTCGTCAAGCTGAAGGCGGGACGACGGCTGACTCAGGCGCAGGTCCAGGGGATCGTCCATCTGGTGTCAAGCAGCGTTGAGGGGCTGGACCCGAATGATGTGTCCGTGGTGAACAGCAACGGCGAAATGTTCACGGCCCGCGTTGACGAAAACATGGCCATGACGAGCGGCCAGTTTGATTATCAACGCGGTTACGAAAAAGACATGGAAACCAGGGTGGTGAGCATGCTTGAGCCGGTGGTCGGGAAAGGAAAGGTGCGCGCAAGAATTTCCGCGGCACTCGACTTTACCAAGACGGAGAAAACAGAGGAGAAATACGATCCGGACGGACAAGTCGTCAGAAGCGAGCAGCGGAGCAGTGAAAAATCGAACAGTGGAAGCCCGGCAGGCGTTCCGGGTGTCACGTCGAATCTTCCGGACAAAACGCAGCAGGCGGTGGTGAAGCCGCAGCCGGCCACGTCGGAAAAGAAAAACGACACCGTTAATTATGAAATCAGCAAAGTAATCAGCCGCATTGTCAGCCCGACGGGCGAGGTGAAAAGAATATCCGCCGTGGTGCTTGTCGACGGGACCTACGCGACCCAAGCCGGATCAAAAGAGGCGAAATATACTCCTCGCACTGAAGAGGCCATTCAGCAGTTTGAAGAAATGGTGAAAAAAGCGATCGGTTTCACGGCGGCACGAGGCGATGAAGTCAAAGTGGTCAATATGCCTTTTGAAACGTCACCGCAGGAGGAATTTGCCGATGCAGACAAACCCGCCAGCCAGACAGCGGTTATTATCAATACGGCGACTTCGGCGGCAAAGTATATCGTTCCGCTGGCGGCAATTATTCTGCTCTTTTTGTTCGTGGTAAAACCCATGATGAAGGCGTTGACCACGCCGACGGGTATTCCCCGGACACAGCAGATGCAACTGCCCCAATCCGTTGCCCAGCTAGAACGTTCGCTCGAGTCCAAGGAGCCGTCTGGAAAGGACCAGGTGATTGACTGGGCAAAAAGAAATCCAAGAGATGCGGCAAGTATGGTGAAGGGATGGCTGGAAGAACGATGACGTGTTCCGAAATTTCCGGGAACTTCCGGTTGCTCGGGTTTGGTTATACGTTTTTGATGGTGCAGTCAATTCAAATCAATAGCTAACAGGTGGATTACATGCCGCTCAATGGACATGAAAAAGCTGCAATATTTTTGAGCTCGATCGGTGAAGATGCCGCATCGGAAATACTCAAGGGCCTTGATGTGAAGGATATCGGAAGAATCACCACCTACATGACGAGGCTCAAGAAAGTGGACCGGAATTCCATGGAGGATGTCCTGAGAGAGGTTTCGGACTTGGTGACCCATGGGAACCTGCATGTCGGCGGAGAAGAATTCATGAAAAAAGCCCTCGTAAAAGGTCTGGGCGAGGACGGGGCGAGCAAAATCATGGAAATGGCTTCCAAGGAGGGGCCTCTCGATGCGCTGAAATGGGTGGAGCCCAAGGTCCTGGTAAACTTTCTTATTACGGAGCATCCCCAGACCATCGCGCTTATCATCTGTCTGCTGGAGCCGACGCAGGCGGCGGAAGTGCTTTCGGGTCTGCCGGACACGCTCAAATCCGATGTCGCCATGAGGATCGCCATGACCGAACGGATTCCTGAAACCGCTATAGAAGAGCTGAAGGACGTTCTGAAAGGCCAGCTTGACATGGGAGGAAAAGGCAAGGGCAAAAAACTGGGCGGCAACAAAACGATTGCGGAGATACTGAACCAGTGCGACCGGAGCACGGAACAGAAAGTGCTGCAGGGCATTGAAGGGATGAACAGCACGGTTGCTGATTCCATCCGGCAGCTCATGTTTGTGTTTGACGACCTTGTGAAGGTGGATGACCGGGGCATTCAGCTGATCTTGAAGGAAGTGAGCCAGGAAGATCTCGCGCTTGCGCTGAAGTCCACCAGCGATTCTCTGAAGGAAAAAATGTTCAAGAACATGTCGCAGCGCGCGTCGACGATCCTGAAGGAGGACATGCAGAACCGCGGGCCGGTCAAGGTTTCGGATGTTGAAAAAGCGCAGCAGAACATTGTGAAAGTCGCCAGAAAGCTTGAGGCAGAAGGCAAAATTATTCTTGCCGGACGAGGTGGTGAGGAACTTGTTGTCTAGAAATATAGGTGAAAACAAGAGCGTATCGCTCTATGCCATGCCGGCCCTTAAAAACGAGTTTGCACTCGGAAAGAGCCTTGACTTCATCGAACGCGAAGCCTACGAAAAAGGGTATGCGGCGGGGGAAAAGGCTGGCTTCGAAATGGGGATGGAGAAGGCCAAAGTCTTTTTGGACAGGATTGACAATATCCTGAACGAACTGACGACCCTGCGGGAGTCGCTTGTGCAGGAAGCCGAACCGCAGGTGGTAGAACTTGCCGTAAGCATTGCGGAGAAAATCCTGAGGCGGGAGCTTGCGATGCGGCCGGACAGCATCGTGGCAATGACCAAGGAAGCACTGTTGAGAATTGAGCGCTCGGGCCAGATAACCATCAAGATCAACCCCGCCCTGTACGATCTGTTTATGAAGATGAAGCCGCAGCTCCAGAACGTTCACCCCGACATCGTGTTTGACGTGGACCCGTCCGTACCGTCCCATGGGACGGTGGTGATGGGAGCGACGGAAGATGTGGTGACCGATCTGGATGAGCAGCTTCGGAACCTTATCAAGGACATGGGAGCCCAGCGTGCAGCTCGTTGACCTGTCATCCTACAGAGAAGCAGTTACCGGCGCCGAACCACTGAAGGTGTACGGGCGGGTGGTCGAGATTACCGGGATCATCATCAAGGCCACCGGTGTGAAAGCCAGCATCGGGGAATCATGCACGATCCTGTCTGAAGGGATGTCGCTGGACGCGGAAGTGGTAGGTTTCAAGGACGGTCATGTTCTGCTCATGGCGGTGGGGGATTTGTCCGACATCAAACCGGGAAGCAGGGTCCTGCCTGCCGGGAAAAAAGTTGCCGTCAGGGTCTCGCAGGGACTGGTCGGCAGGGTCGTGAATGACCGGGGAGTGGTCATTGACGGCAAGGAGCATATCAGCGGCACCGAATGCACACTCATGTCCTCGACGCCGCATCCGCTCAAGCGGCAGCGAATTTCCGAACCAATTGACCTCGGCATCCGGGCGATCAACGGTATTCTTACGTGCGGAAAAGGCCAGCGCATCGGCATCATGGCCGGTTCGGGTGTGGGGAAAAGCGTGCTGCTCGGCATGATGGCAAAATATACGGCGGCCACGGTGAATGTCATAGCGCTCATCGGAGAACGCGGACGCGAGGTTCGGGAGTTCATCGAAAAAGACCTTGGTCCGGAAGGACTGAAAAAATCAGTTGTGCTCGTTTCCACCTCGGACCAGCCTCCTCTGGCCAAGGTGCGCGCCGCGCTTGCGGCGACGGCAATCGCCGAATATTTCAGAGACCGAGGGGAAAACGTGCTGCTGCTGATGGATTCGCTTACCCGCGTCGCCATGGCCCAGCGGGAAATAGGGCTTGCCGTGGGTGAACCGCCGACGTCGAAGGGATACACTCCTTCGGTGTTTGCGCTCCTTCCCCGGCTGCTGGAGCGGGTCGGTACATCGGAGGGCAGGGGAAGCATTACGGGCATTTACACCGTGCTGGTGGAAGGCGACGATATGGCAGATCCTGTCGGTGACTCCGCGAGGGCGATTCTGGACGGACACATCGTTCTTTCGCGTGAGCTTGCCATGGAGAACCATTATCCGGCCATTGACATCCTGCAGAGCATCAGCAGGGTGATGCCTGATATCGTGGATGCACGCCACAAGGAATACGCCGCGAAGTTTGTGGAAACGATGGCGACCTATAAAAAGTTTGAGGACATGATAAATCTCGGAGCATATAAAAGCGGGTCCAATCCAAAAGTTGATTACGCGATCAAGATGATTGATACGCTGAGAACCTACCTTCGGCAGGGCATGAAGGAACAGCGTGATATGGCCGACAGCCTGCAGGGCCTGTACTGTACGTTCGAACAAGGAGGTGCAAGCGTATGACACGGAAACACAAAACGGTGACAAAGGTGATGAAGCTCAAGGAATTCACCCAGGAGAAGCTGAAGTCGGATGTCCGGAAGGCCCAGAACGATTTCAACCAGGAGAAGGAAAAACTCGATTCTCTGGAGGAGGAACTCAGGGTCCACCTTGATGAATTCAGCCGCAAGCAGGATCGGGGCGGCATCGGAATTCGCGAAATGGACCTCTTCTATGTCTATTTTGAACACCTCCGGAAGCTTATTGAGCAGCAGAAAAAATGCGTTCTTGTGCGCCAGGTCGAACTGGATGAGAAACAGCGGGCGATGCACGAGGCGCACAAGGAACACCGGTTGATGGAAATCCTGCACGAAAAAATAACCAGCGAGGAGATTCGTCAGATGGGCCTTGGGGATCAGAAAGAAGCTGACTATCAGTTCCTCGCACGGAGAGCGCATCGATGAAACAATTCACAAAGGGAAGAAAATCAGCGACGGTGGCGGCGCAGTGCGTTGTTTTCTCCACGCTTCTGCTGTCGGGCTTTTTCTCGACCACGGGAACGGCCGTCGCACAGGATGATGTTGTTAAAGTCGTCGAAGACAAGCGTATTGAACTGAAGGCGAGAGAGGACGCTCTGAAAAAGGAAGAGGAGCGTCTGAACATTCTCAAAAAAGATGTTGACGAAAAAATCGCGAAGTATACCAAACTACTGAGCCAGGTGGACGAGGCGCTCAAAAAGGCGGAGCAGATTCAAAACGAGCGACTTTTAAATATGGCAAAGCTGTATGAAGGAATGCCGCCGGAAGCCGCGGCTTCACAGCTTTCGGCCATGGACACGGAAACAGCCGCCCAGATCATGCTCAGGATGAAAAGCAAAAAGGCAGGTGCTGTTGTGGCGCTTCTGAAGCCCCAGAAAGCGGTAATTCTGACTAAAAAAATGACAAGCCTTAATATTAAACAGTAGGTATAAAGTATCAAAATTATGCAACAATATGCATAATTTTGCTAAAGTTTTTATTTTCTCATGCGATAAGTATAGAACAAGAGGCATCATTTACTTCAATTAAGCAGTTCTTAACTCAATAATGATAAGAGACTCCATCATGAATAAACGACGATTGGCGATTTACATAATCCTCATCCTCCTTCTTTTAGCAGCGCCTTCTTTAATCGGAAATTGGCAGATACGGTTGATTGTTCTGGCAGTTGCGTGGGTTGCAGCCTCTTTTATTATCTTGAAATATACCAAAAAAATACTCCATTCCATTGATGTCGCCCATAAGGCAGAGCTGGACAGAATGCTTGCGGAAATGGACTCCGTCATCAGACCTCTTTCCGCGCACCTGAAAAATACAAACCACCTGGTGCCGATTCTGGTAAACCAGCTCAATGAAGTAACAGCGCAGACAGAACAGTCCGCCCTCGATATGGGCGAAAAGTTCATGAACATGGTGGAACGCGCCCGGAGCCAGGCAGCGAAGGCGTCCGATGCATTTCATGGTTTTGCCGGCACAGGTGACGAAGGCTCGCTCGTGGCCGTTACCAAAAAAACATTCAAGAATGTCTTGAGCGGCATGGAAGAGGTCAGTGCCATTACCGCTGAAACCATGCAAAACATGAAGGTGATGACCGCCGATACCGAGGAAATCAAACGGATCGTGACGGACATTGAATATGTCGCGCAGCAAACCAATCTACTTGCGCTGAATGCCGCCATCGAGGCGGTGCGGGCAGGCGAGTTCGGGAAGGGTTTTGGCGTCGTGGCGGATGAAGTCCGGAAGCTGTCCGAGCGGTCCAATACTGCGGTGGAGCGCATCAGAAATGTGATCACGAAAATTTCGGATGATATGAAATCAATTTCTGCAAAAAACGAGGCCGGTGCAGCCGCCAGCAGAACGCACGCTGATGAGGCCGACCGCGCCGTGGAACATGCTCTGGCAAGAATCAATGAGACAGTGAACAGCACACAGAAAAAACTGGATGAACTTACCGCGGAAACAGGCGATCTGGCAAAAGACATCAGCTCCATCATGGTTTCCATGCAGTTTCAGGACATTACCCGACAACGCATCGAGCATGTCGTCGATCCCCTTTTGAAATTCAAGGCCGATGCAGAGGAGATCACAGGCAAGCTGGAGGCCACGAATATAAAAATCCATGATCATGCACCCGACAGCATGTCGGACTGGCTCAACAACATGTATACCATGGAGTCCGAGCGGATCGTGATGCAGACAACGCTCACGGCGGCCAAAAAGTAGATGAAGGAGGAACCGCATTGGCAAAAACATTCTTAGTCGTAGATGATTCGGCTTCCATGAGACAACTGGTGACCTTTACCCTGAAGGACGCCGGACACGACGTTATTGCGGCAACAAACGGCAAAGAAGCCATCGGGAAAATGACCGGACAAACGATCGACATGGTGGTAACCGACCTTAATATGCCGGAAATGGACGGGATTGAACTCATCAAGCAGATCCGGAGCATGCCGAATTATAAATTTCTTCCCATTGTGATGCTGACCACTGAGTCCCAGGAGGAGAAGAAAGCACAAGGCAGGGCTGTCGGAGCGAGCGGCTGGATCGTGAAACCCTTCAAGCCTGAGCAGTTGATGGAAGTCGTAAAAAAGTTTGTAAAATGATGAGTGCGGAGAGACCGTGCGGTTTCCGACAAAGAAGCAATGCTGCGCACAGAATACGAAAGGTGATGAACGGTATGGGGGCAATGGTTGAGATGGCAGGCGGAAAAGGGACGGTAACCCTTGATGGTGAGGTAACCGTGCGGTGTGCCGCTGAGATCAGGACTGTTCTGATGAAGGCACTTGATGAGTCCGACGAGATTGTCATGAATTTTTCCCATGTCACGGCGGTGGACCTGGCCGGCCTGCAGTTGATCTGCTCCGCGCACCGCTCAGTCACGCTGGCGGGCAAGCGGCTTTCCTCTTCGGGAGCAATTCCCGATGCGATGAAAAAAACGGTGAAAGAGGCGGGGTATGACCGCCTGACGGGATGTCGTCAGGATGATCAGAAAAGCTGCTTCTGGGTTCAGGAAGATTTTTCTTAAACGATCCACGAGGACGCTATGGAAGACATTATAGGCAAACTCCGCGAAACATTCCGGGAAGAAGTGTATGAACTTCTGGCGGAACTCGAGTCGTCTCTGCTTGAGCTTGAGAAGACCCCCCAGGACCAGGAGTTGGTGGCCCGCGCGTTTCGCGCAATGCATACGATTAAAGGCTCCGGTGCAACCTGTGAATTCAATGATGTGGCATCGTTCACGCATGATATTGAAACTGCCCTGGATCTGGTCAGAAAAGGAAAAATCACCGCAACGAAAGAGCTCATTGATCTGTCGCTGGCAGCGCGGGATCATATAAAAGCGATGCTTGACGTTTATTATTACGGCGGATCCGCCGATGCGGCAAGAACCCGCAGCATCCTGGTGTCCCTCCGGAAGATAATCCCTTCCCTGGATGAAAAAAATGCTGCGCCTTCCACTGCCGTTCAGGAAGCGGCCGGCCCGTCAAAAGATTTGTCGCAGAAGTCCGTTACCTACCGCATCCGTTTTCGGCCGCATCCGAACATTTTTATGCTGGGGATAGATCCCCTTCTTTTGCTGGAGGAACTCCGTCAGCTTGGTTCCTGCAGGGTCATAGCCCAGACTGACGACATTCCTCCTTTGAAGGACAATGATCCGGAACAATGCTACACGTACTGGGATGTGATCCTGACGACCCCCTCGGGCACCAATTCCATCGAAGATGTGTTTATCTTTGTCAAGGACGACTGCGAGCTGAAAATCGAGGTCATTGATGAGGACGGTGTCCTGGATGATGAGGTCTCATATAAGAAGCTGGGAGACATCCTCCTCGACCGCGGAGACCTGACTCCGGACGATCTTCATACGGTGCTGAAGGCGAAGAAAAAGTTCGGTGAGATCCTGGTGGAAAACGGCATCGTGGCCGGCAACAAGATAGAGTCCGCCCTGGCGGAACAGCAGGCGGTGCGGGAAGCCAGGGAAAAACGCCAGGAAGCGGACATGACGTCCAGCATCCGCGTTTCAACCGAAAAGCTGGACACCCTGGTGAACCTGGTGGGAGAGCTGGTGACCGTGCAGGCCCGGCTCAGCCAGACCGCATTCTTGCGGCAGATTCCGGAGTTTGTTTCCATCGCCGAGGAAGTCGAACGGCTGACCACGAGCCTCCGCGACAATACCATGAACATCCGGATGCTGCCCATCGGAACGACGTTCAGCAAATTCAAGCGTCTCGTCCGCACTCTTTCGCAGGAGCTGTCAAAGGAAATCGAGCTTACCACGGAGGGCGCGGAAACGGAAATGGACAAAACAGTGATCGAGCGTCTGAGCGATCCGCTGGTTCATTTGATCAGAAACAGCATAGACCATG
>CAZYEF010000004.1:0-41494 GCA_964646375.1 uncultured Nitrospiraceae bacterium
CTGCTATGAAAATCGCGCCGAGCGCAGTCTGCCAGGAATAGCCGAGCACCTTTACAACGGTGAAGACTATGAAGGCGTTTTCCCCCATGTACGGGGCGATGGCAAAAGGCCGTTTCGCGTAGAAGCCCATGATCAGTGTTCCGAAAGCGGCGGACAAAATCGTGGCGGTCATGGATGGGCCTTTCGGCATTCCCGCTGCTTCAAGAATCGCCGGGTTGACGATAATAATGTAAGCCATGGTAAGAAATGTAGTTATTCCTGCCAGGGTTTCCTGCCGATAGCTGGTGTTGTACTTGTCAAACTCGAAATACTGTTTCATGTTTGTTTTTCTCCCGATAAACATTATAACAAAAAATATAGTATAACCAAAATTAAAAAGCAACAAGTTTCACGTGCGTTCGCCTTCGGGAAAAAGCATCCAAAACTTTACGGCGGAGCATCTCTGCACCACGTTCTGCGATGATAAATTGCCGGCATCACATTGAGGTTGCGTATCACCAAAGAATTTACTATACTACGGTCTCAAATTTATAACAGCACCGGGAGAAACTACACATGAGCATACTCGATTGCATCGGCAATACACCGCTGGTGCGCCTGGACAAAATCAATCCGAATCCGAACATCGCGCTCTTCGGCAAGTTGGAAGGGAATAATCCGGGCGGATCAATAAAGGACCGCGTTGCCTGGTTCATGATCCGGACTGCGGAACAGGCAGGAAAACTCAAAAAAGGGTCTACTATCCTTGAAGCAACATCCGGAAATACGGGAATCGGCCTTGCCATGGTCGGCGCCGCCAGGGGCTACAAAGTTAAACTCGTTATGCCGGGCTGCGTCAGCTTGGAGCGCAGAAAAACTCTAGAGGCGTTTGGCGCGGAACTGGTGCTCAGCCCTGGAGCGGAGGCAACAGACGGCGCAATCCGTCTTGCCCATAAACTGTACAGCGAAAACCCGGATGTTTATTTCATGCCAAACCAGTTTGACAATCCGGCTAATATCGCCGCGCATTATGAAACCACGGGAAAAGAAATTTATACTCAAACAAACGGCAGCGTAAACGTTCTCGTGGCGGGAATGGGCACAACCGGCACCCTCATGGGCTGCAGCAGGAGGCTTAAAGAGTATAACCGGTCAATCACCATCGTCGGCGTGGAACCGCCTGTCGGCCACGCGATACAAGGGCTCAAGAACATGACCGAAGCCATAGTGCCAAAAATCTATGACCCCAATTTACTGGATGAAATAAGAACTGTGGATGACGACAGCGCTTTCAGCATTACACGCAGGCTGGCCGTCGAGGAGGGGCTGTTCGTGGGCATGAGCAGCGGCGCCGCAGTGCATGGCGCTCTCCAAAAAATAGAGGAGATGAAAACCGGTGTCGTTGTTGTCATTCTCCCTGACCGGGGCGATCGCTATCTCAGTACGTCGTTATTTGCCTCGGTATGCGCAAAATGCCCGCCCTGATGAATTTTCCCTCAGATGAAGTGTGAATTCGCCGGCTTATTTGACTACGATGGAATAGCGGCCAGCATGGAAAGTGCGCCGCTATTCCATATGGAGTCTACTCGTTTCTATTAACTTCGATGGTGGTTAAAATTTGATCCCCGCCCGAATTGAAGGTCAACCTGCCTTCTTTTTTGTATGAGCATTCATATACCCACCGGTCATCCCCAAAATAAAACGGGATGTGGTCTTTGCCTGTGGGGCGATGCCACTGGGCGTT
Source organism: uncultured Nitrospiraceae bacterium (assembly GCA_964646375.1). Classification (GTDB taxonomy): domain Bacteria; phylum Nitrospirota; class UBA9217; order UBA9217; family UBA9217; genus JBAZLV01. The sequence goes on from CAZYEF010000004.1 coordinate 1,724, forward strand.
CGGTCTGCCTATCTTCGCAAATACTTCATTCATTGTCATGCCGAGTTTCAGCTTGGCAAATTTGCTGCCGCGCGCGGGAGTGCCGATCAGGCCGGTTTTGGTTTCGTCTTTCTTATCAGCTTTCTTATCACCTTTTTTGTCGACTTTCTTATCGGCTTTCTTGTCGGCCTTTTCGGATTTTTCTTGCTTCTGGGGCGTAGCTGTATCTTCCGTAGACTTGTTACGTGCACAGCCCGCAAGTATGGCAAACACAGCAAGCGCACTAAGCGCAATAATGAAACTCTTCCTGATATTTATGTTCATGCAAACCCCTCCTGTTTTTAATGACATATCATTTTAACTTATTCTTTATAACCATTTACAAAATCTAAGTCAATATATTTATTACTAACTTTCTTTAGACATTACAAAAAATAATTGTCTGGCCGTTGCTAAGTCGATTATATTAAATTTTGCATATTAGTAGTATAGTAACATAGCTTTGTATTTAAGAACTGAATTCCCAAGCATAACCCACGTTACAAAGAGCAGGTCTTTCTTTTTTCAACTGTCAACTATTATGTCTACAGGCTTCCTTGTGCTTATAGTAATCAGTGTCGTTATAGTAATTAAGGGCGCTTCTTTATCCTTGTCATTTCAAGTTCAAAGTTACGGTATAATTTAAACGCTTTTTTGTCCTTCTCCAGGCGCTCCCGCAATCTTTTTCGCTCCTGGCTCACCGACGAATAATCGACACCGTGACCTCCCCCCGTAAAACTAGTCCACCGGAAAGTAGAAAATTCTGGCAAAAAAGCCCTTGGGGAGGAGGATTTTACCATGAAGAAGTCGAAGTATACGGAAGAACAGATCGCGTTTGCTCTGAGGCAGACGGAGACGGGTACCTCGGTTCAAGAAGTTATCCGGAAGATGGGCATTTCGGAACAGACATTTTACAATTGGAAGAAGAAGTACGGTGGCCTGGGAGTATCTGAACTTCTGAACAAAAATAGGGTCACTTCTTTAACCTTGTCGTTTGGAGGTCGAGCTCTCGATACAGTGGCCTTGTTGGTATCCCCGCTATAATCCGCGAGTACGAGCTTATACTCGACAAAGTGCTCTCTTTTCCATTTGCTCAGACACCCGACCAGACTGCCCCAAGGGTAGCAAATCAGATTCCGGGATATTGTATCCGAAGGGCTCTGGCCATGTACAACCGTTGCAGAATCGGATATATTCGTCAACATATGAGATTCGACACTATATTTTCTCTGCAAATAAATAACATCGAAATCCGCACGTTTAAAATACGCTAACGAATTGTCTAATGCTATAATTCGAACTTTTTTACATACTAATGCAATATACTGTGACTTTACGCAAAAAGTGCGCTAGTATTTGCTTAAACTTCTTGACAGCCAAAACGCCTCTCGGTAAGATTACAAAATTCAAACATCACGTAAACTCCTTTCATCATCATACGCGTAGCAACTGATATACAGCTATTCCCGAACATCTCGCAATCTAGAATCAATATTTCACAACAGGCATTGTCAAACACAAGTTTTTCTGCACTGAACAGGTGAGCTGACGCAGCTTCGGCACTTTCCCTAATTGGTAAAATTATGAACTCCGGTCAATATTTACTCGAATTGGCAGAGCATATTCCTGCCAGAAATATCAACTTCTATCTTGATACGTACCAGGCGATGGATGCGGTAAACCAGCGGGAAGCTGACGGTTTCGATGCACTCGAAGTCAAAAAATTAAAACACAGTATTGCACAATACGGATTGGAAGCACAGCCCAGCAAAGCGCTGGACCTCTTTCTGAAGAGACGAAATACCTCCTGCGAAATCAAAGCAATCGGCAAACTGCTGCTCTCGGAATTGCGCCTGAGGAAATTCACTGAAAGAAGGGAATCACCTGTCTTCCTGCCCTGGACTTTTTTGACCTATGTTGTTACCGCTGATCTGGAGTTTCACGGGCACGGACCATGCTTTTCATTTGTAGAACGATTTATTGATGAATTATCACAAGCAAGAATCATAAATCATAACCACCTGAGTGGTGATATCCCGCACCATATCGCTGAATATATTCACGAGGACATGGCCTCGATTTTCCTCGGCTACTCTCTGTTATCCGAAGGAACATTAACCTATCTTGTCCCCTTTCCCGCAGGCAAAACAGGTTTTACAGCAAAGCTTTTTCACGATGTTCACAAACTGCTCCCTCTGGTTCAATAATCGGAAACTCCTCCGGCAGAAGCCGAAGAATTTCTCATTGTCATGAGGCGAGGGGATATTTTCCTTGACACCTGCCATGCGTTGTCTTAATATCTGCTTATGACTTACCTATTTCTCCTCAACCTTAAACTCGCTCGTTTGGCGGCGTGCCTTTCAATGCCGTGGCTGGGGAAAAATTCTATTCACTTGTGCTGATAGAAATAAGCTGCAGGATACCCTACAAGGCCACGGGAAATAACCGTGGCCTTTTTATTTGCACTTGATGCTTTTAATGATTTCTTTAAGGAGAGACAGTATGAATAACGTGTCAGCTCATAAATATCGGCCCGCTTCTCAGGTTGACCTCCCGAACCGGCAGTGGCCTTCCAATGCTATTACAATTCCTCCGCGCTGGTGCAGCGTGGACCTGAGGGACGGCAATCAGGCGATAGCGACCCCGATGAGTCTCAACGAAAAACTGGAAATGTTCAATCTACTTGTGCAGATGGGATTCAAGGAAATAGAAGTCGGATTTCCCTCAGCGTCGCAGGTAGAATTCGATTTTACCCGGCTACTTATTGAAAAAAAACTTATTCCTGATGATGTTTGCATACAGGTACTGACCCAGGCACGGGAACACTTGATTAGAAAAACATTCGAGGCCATCCGCGGGGCGAACAAGGTTATTGTGCATCTCTATAATTCAACGTCGGAGCTGCAGCGCCGGGTTGTATTTCGCCAGGGAAAATCGGAAATTCTGAATATCGCGGTGCAGGGCGCCCGTCTGATCAGGGACGAGGCGAAAAAAATTTCCGGCACAAAAATTTTCTACGAGTATTCGCCGGAAAGTTTTACCGGAACCGAACTGGAGTTTGCCCTGGAAATTTCCCAGGCTGTGATGGATGTCTGGCAGCCTGCCCGCGGCAACGAAATGATCCTGAACCTTCCCTCCACTGTCGAAATGGCAACACCCAATGTGTATGCCGATCAAATCGAATGGATGTGCAGACACCTTCAAAATCGCGATACGCTTGTGATCAGCCTCCACGCTCATAATGACAGGGGGACGGCGGTCGCCGCCACCGAACTCGCCCTCATGGCAGGTGCAGACCGGGTTGAGGGAACACTTTTCGGAAATGGTGAGAGAACAGGCAATGTTGATATCGTGACGCTTGCCTTGAATCTGTTCTCACAAGGCATTGATCCAAAGCTTGACTTTCATAATATCGCCAGGATTGTTGATGTCTATGAGCGATGCACCAAGATGCAGGTTCATGCACGTCAGCCTTATGCAGGAGAACTGGTATACACGGCTTTTTCCGGTTCTCACCAGGACGCAATCAATAAAGGAATGAAAAATTGCCAGGACAGTCGGAGCTCGATTTGGGAAGTCCCCTATTTACCTATTGACCCCACGGATGTGGGCAAGACTTTTGAGGCCATTATCAGAATCAACAGCCAGTCGGGAAAGGGCGGCATCGCCTACATAATGGAGAAGGAGTTCGGTTTTGTTCTCCCGAAGGAAATGCACCCGGAATTCGGACGGATTATTCAGGCAGTTTCAGATAAAGCAGGCAGCGAGGTTCCGCCCCAGGCAATCCTTGAGGTTTTTGAGCAGGAATATCTTGCGTCGAACGGACCACTGCTGTTTAAAACGTGTGAAATCAGGGAGCGGCCGGTGCCGAAAGAAAAAGAGCATGCACGCGTATCCGAAATAAAAGCTTCCGTCTTGGTAAACGGTGAGGAATCCCGGATAGCCGGGACGGGAAACGGTCCGGTGGACGCGTTTTGCCACGCCGTTAAAAAAGAGTTGAACATTGACTTCACGCTGGTCTCTTACCATGAGCACGCTCTTGAACAGGGATCGGACTCACTGGCAGCAGCATATATCCAGATTGAGGATACCGACAACAGAAAATTTTTCGGGGTCGGCATTGATTCGAACATTTCCGTTGCATCATTCAAGGCCGTCGCGAGCGCTGTAAACCGCTCACCTGCGATTCGGGCGAAACTCACTGCTGATACGAAAGGCCGGCGAGGCCAATGACCGGAGGCTGACGCTCAAAACAGCACGAGGTGCAAAACAAAATTTCATATTTATAAAAATATTTATCCTTGAAACTGGTGGTGTTTGATGCTACGATGCAAACAGGAACGCTGATGCGGATGAAGAGTTCGTTTTCAGTTGTGTCACCATCAGCGACGACATTATTAATACGAAAGGAGAATACCCATGGTACAGAAAGCAAGCAGCAAACTGACTGATATGATGAACAGCGCCATTGCACGGGAAATCCAGGTAAGTGTTCAATATATGTGGCAGCATGTCATGGCAAAAGGGCTTGAATCAACCGGCCTCTCCGACGTATTCGAAAAGGTGGCGATTACGGAGATGAAGCACGCAGAAAAGATTGCCGAGCGGCTTTTTTATTTCAATGTCATCCCGACCACCAAGCCGGACCCTATCACGATAGTAACCTCAACAAAGGAAATGCTTGAAGCGGATGCACGCGCGGAAGAAGAGGCCATCGATCTGTACAAGGAAATCATTAAGCAAGCAGTATCAGAAAACGACTCAACCACACGCTTATTGTTCGAGGAAATTCTCGCAGATGAAGAAAAGCACCATGACACGTTTATGAACCTGCTCGGGAAATAGCGATTCGGAGAACATCTGTTTATCAAAAAATTCGACCCACGGAGCGAGGCCGGCATGTGCAGGAGCATGTGTCCGGCCGAAGTTTATGCGCATAATTACTCACATATCTGAAATGCAGTCGCTGGCTGATTCCGCCAGAAGACAGGGACAAAAAATAGGTTTTGTGCCCACCATGGGTTTTCTGCACGAAGGTCATCTTTCTCTCATGCGACAGGCACGACAGAAATCCGATATCGTATGTGCTAGTATTTTCGTTAATCCCACCCAGTTCGGACCCGCGGAAGATCTTGACCGGTATCCACGGGATCATGAGGGAGACTGCCTCAAGTGCAAAACTGCCGGAGTTGATTTTCTCTTTATGCCCGATGCAAAAGAAATGTATCCGGAAAAGCCTTTTGTTTTTGTTGCGGTGGATGGCGTATCCGACATACTGGAAGGCGCCGTCAGGCCGGGGCACTATCGCGGTGTCGCAACGGTGGTGGCGAAACTCTTCAATATTGTCAAACCCCATACTGCTTTTTTCGGCCAGAAAGATTACCAGCAGTGCATCGTGATCAAGCACATGACAAAAGAACTGAACATGGATGTCACCATATCCGTGCAGCCTACAATCCGCGAGACAGATGGCCTCGCGATGAGTTCCCGCAACACATACTTGAATTCAGAAGAGCGCCAGGCTGCAGCAACGATATATAAAGCTCTTTCTGCGGCTGAACGATTGGCAAAGTCAGGCGTGAAAGAACCAGAAAAAATCCATCATGAAATGCACGGTATCCTGGTAAAAGAAAAAAAAATCAGCATTGACTACATCGCAATTGTCGATCCGGAGACCCTTGCCACGCTCTCCACGGTCTCGAATAAAATGGCCATACTGGTCGCAGTCCGCCTGGGAAAAACAAGGCTGATCGACAACATTCTAATCCAGTCGTAACACTGCCCCATCAAATGGCACCTGCAGATCATGCGTCCGGCTGTCTATTCACCGCGCTTCCATTATTTATTCTGCCTCACTGCAATTCAAACCGCTGAATAAGTTCTTCATAAAAAATGAACACTGCAACAAAATAGATAGGCCATTTTGAACCAGTTTGCATTTTTCTCTTTCTTTTTACTCACCAACATATTGATTTGTTACAATTTATTTTTTTCATATTTTGGCCTTCTCTTTGCATTATAAGCAACATATCAATCATACCTGCTGCTAAATCACATTGTATGTATTCACCGAAAAACGAAAAATTGCACTTTTACCGGTAACAACTTAAAGGAGACGATGATGAGTACATTAACCATGGAACAGGATATGTCGGTCTCTGATTATCTGGAGACTGATATTCAAGCTGATGATCGCATGGAAGTTCTGCAGGAGGGGCCATATATCAAGCGCAACAACCAGGAGCGGGGCCGCACTCCTGCGTCAAAGGATCTCGATGCGGTTAAATACTATCTTAAAGACATCAGAAATTTTCCTCTCCTCACATTTTCGGACGAGCAAACTTTGGGAAAAAGAATCGCGGAAGGAGATGAAGAGGCGCGCAGGATCATGATTGAATCAAATCTTCGTCTCGTGGTTGCTGTCGGCAAGAAATACATAAACCGCGGACTGCCGTTTGCCGACTTACTGGAGGAGGGCAATCTCGGTCTGATTCGGGCGGTGGAAAAGTTTCAATATCAGCGTGGTCTGAAATTCAGCACCTATGCCGTCTGGTGGATCAGGCAGGCAATTGAACGGGCCATCGTAAATCAGGCGCGAATCATCCGCCTCCCGGTGCATGTGGCAGGCATGGTGCATGCGTATTCTGCGGCAGTTCGGTCCTTGACGCAGGAACTCGGCCGGGACCCGAGTCTGGAGGAAATTGCCGGCAAAATGGATGCCAGCATTGAAAAGGTCCGCAGCCTGTCACAAGTGCTTCGGGAAACGTATTCTCTGGATATGCTGATAGGCGATCACGAGGAAGACACGCTGCAAAGCGTTCTTGAAGATGAAAATGCCTCCTCCCCCATGGCTGCATCTGATGAAATTCGCAAACGCAAGCATATAAACGAATGGCTTACCCAACTCCGCGACATAGAGCGGAAAGTTATCGAGCTGAGGTTTGGGCTGGACGGCGAAAAACCGCGGACCCTTGACAGTATCGGCAAGGCCCTCAGGATTACCCGTGAACGGGTCAGACAAATCCAGGAGCAGGCGCTCAGAAAGCTCAAAGACATCACAACAGCAAGAACCATCAGCTTCGAAGAAATGCTATAGCTGGAGCCCCTTCGGCAGGATTCTCTTTTGCAAGAATAGAGAAAATACGGGCATACCCTTATCGTTCGCATGAGAGTTCCACATTTGCGGAACTCTCATGTTCGCTCGCCCGCCAGAACCGCTGCCGGCTCAAATAAAATCCATTTCTTCCTCTTCAGCCGCAAAGTAAAACCTCCTTTACTACCCTGCTATATCCTGCCTCTTGACAAAATTATTTCGCGCGGGTACAGTTGCTCCAGATGCCTTCAGGAAAAAAGAATCACCGCTTTCACTGTAAGGGGAGGTTCCCGTGGCCCGGGGAAATTGCAAAAGAACGCTTCTTGTCATCGACGACGACAGAATTTACGCTGACGCGGTAAAGGAATTCCTCGAGCAAGAACAAATTACCGTGCTTACAGCTCACTCCGCGCAAGAAGGAATCGCCGTATGCTCACGCCAGACAGTCGATATCGTACTGCTTGATCAGCAACTTCCGGATGCGGAGGGCCACACGCTGTGTCCTGAGATTCTGAAACATAATGAACAGGCCAAAATAATTTTTGCAACCGCTTACCCCAGCTTCGAGCACGCGGTGGCGGCCATAAAACAGGGCGCGTATGATTATCTGGCAAAGCCTTTTGAGCTTGAAGCACTGAGTCTCGCGGTCGGTCAGGCGCTCAGGACACTTGATTTGGAGCGGTTTGAACAGCTCCAGAAATATCGGGGAACACGGGAAAACGAAGAAACGGTTTTCATCGGCGGAGAAAGTCTCGGTGAAATCATGAAATTGAAGGAACTTGCCGCACGTTCTGACTCACCTGTCCTTATTACCGGGGAAACAGGCACCGGAAAAACAATGTTGGCAAAAACAATTCATTACCAAAGCGCCCGAAATTCGTCTCCGTTCATCAGCCTAAACTGTGCCGCCCTGCCGGAAACCTTGATTGAATCGGAGCTGTTCGGCTACGAGAAAGGGGCATTCACCGGTGCGACAGCAGCCCGAAAAGGCATTTTCGAGATGGCGGAAGGCGGAACCCTGTTCCTTGACGAAATTGGGGAAATGCCGACGCATCTGCAGGCAAAGCTGTTGAGCGTAATCGATGATAAGCTCGTACGAAAACTGGGCGGGACATCAGCGCGGCCGGTAAATGTTCGTGTAATAGCCGCGACCGGCGTAGACTTGGACAGCGTTATAGGCAAAACATTCCGTAAGGATCTTTTTTACCGGCTCAGCGTGCTTCAGATTCACCTTCCGCCATTGCGGGAGCGGCGCGGAGATATCCCCGCATTGTGCACCTGTCTGCTCGGGGCCCTGAATGGAAACAAAAAAATGGCCCTGCCGTTTGAGGAATATAAACGGCTTATGGCGTACGATTGGCCCGGCAACGTGCGCGAACTCAGAAATATCCTCGAGCGTTCACTGATGCTTCAGCATGGCATTGAACTCCATCCCTCCCTGCTGCTCGAACAGGCAAAACGTCTCTCTGCGCCGCCAAACGGTCAATCGTCAAATCCGCAGGAGATTCCAACGCTCGAAGAAGTGGAAAAAAGGCATATTCGGCACGCATTGGAACAGCTTGAAAATAATTTGACAAAAACAGCAAAAACCCTGGGAATATCCCTGTCCACTTTGAAGAGAAAAATCAAAGCCAAATCATAATCTGCACCTCAGTGTAAAAACTTTTCTGAACATCCCTCAGCAGTAATTCAATAAACCAAAAGCTGTTTTCTGCTCGCGCATATTTCGGAAAGCACAGACAGCCGATTTGCTATCCTGTTTCCGCAACAATCCTGATCAAAATAGGTCAGCCAAAATAATCGCGTCAGGTGCAGTTTCATCAGCCATCTCGTGGCAATCTTTGTTTTTTCCCGCAGTTAACCATTTGGTACTTGTTTTGCTATTTACCATGCAGGACATCCGCAGCAATCGCTTATAGCTACTCGGAACGGAGAAGCATGAGAAAAGTTCTTATCGTTGATGACAACAAGGTACTTCGCGAAACTCTCGCTTCATATCTCGAGTCCAAAATAGGGGGGCTGACCGTGCTGACCGCGGAGGATGGGGGAAAAGCCATTCATCTGCTGGAATCAAACTGCGTGGACCTGATCCTTACCGATCTGGTGATGCCGAATATTGATGGATACAATGTTGTTGACTACGCCAAAAAACATTGCCCTTCCGTGCCGCTAATCATCATGACGGCATCCTGGTCATTGGAGTTGGAAACCCTGCTGCAAAAAAGGGGGGCTATCCGGTATATTGAAAAACCATTTCGACCGGAGGATATTGACAGAATGATTATTGCGCCGCTCTTAGGGCAGGAAACCGCTTAGCAACGGGCGCGGTGTTTTGCCGCTATTCATCTTTGCGGGCATCCGATGCCGTGATCAGACCATGACGACTTCATATTGTTCCTGATGAAGATTGGGGTCGGCCTTGATGACGATTTTTTTCTGAAATTCTCTTTCCAGTTCCTCCACCCCCAGACGTTCATCGTCATACAACAAATCGGCAACTACCGAGTTTACCGTCACCAGAGCCTTTTTTTCCTCTGCGCTCGAGAAAGCGCGTCTGATTTCTCGGAAGACCTCGTAGCAGATCGTCCGTGCTGATTTAATATACCCCCGTCCGTCGCAGTAGGGGCAGGATTCGCAGAGCGTTCTGCCCAGGCTCTCGCGTATCCGTTTGCGTGTCATTTCGATAAGCCCGATCGGGGAAATGTGCGATATGGTGGTTTTTGCCTTGTCGATGGCAAGAGCTTCCTGCAGTGCCGAGTATACCTTGCGGCGGTTGTCCTCGCGCTCCATGTCGATAAAATCAAGAATGATGATGCCGCCGATATTCCGGAGCCGCAGCTGATAGGCAATTTCACGCACCGCCTCGAGGTTTGTTTTCAGAATCGTGTCCTCAAGCGTCCGCTTCCCCACATATCTTCCGGTGTTCACATCAATGGTGGTAAGTGCTTCGGTCTGGTCGATGATAATATAGCCCCCAGATTTGAGCCAGACCTTCCGGCCGAGTGCGCGGGAAATTTCAATCTCCACGCCGTAGTGGTCAAAGACGGGATCGTCGCCCTCATACGGCCTCACTCGACGGCTGAGTTGAGGAAGATAGGAGTCGATGAATTCCTTCGCCCGCTGGTATTCCTCGGGAGCATCAATGACCATCTTGTCAACATCCCGGGTAAATATGTCCCGTATAATGCGGAAAACAAGGTCCAGTTCATTGTGCATGAGCGCAGGGGCGGACGTCCGTTCCTTTTTCCGCTGAATATTTTCCCACAATCTGCCGAGGAACTCGATGTCCGCCGTAAAGTCTTCCTCGCTTCTGCCTTCGCTCGCAGTCCGGATAATATAACCGGTGTTCGGCTTCCGGAGCCTGCCCACGATTTCACGAAGCCGGTTTCGCTCTTCACTGTTCTCGATGCGCCGCGAAACGCCGATATGGTTGACTCCCGGCATCATGACCAGATAACGGCCGGGAATGCTGATATAGGTTGTCACCCGTGCGCCTTTGGTGCTGATTGGTTCTTTTGAGACCTGGACAAGAATCTCCTGCCCTTCCTGGAGCAGGTCCTCAATCTGGGTGGCATAGGAACGTTTCCGCTTTGGCTCTACTTCAAGTTCGAGCCCTTCATCATCCATCATGGGGGTGTACTCGGAGGTGCTGTCAAACACGTCCCCCACATACAGAAAAGCCGATTTTTCAAGCCCGATGTCCACAAAGGAAGCCTGCATCCCGGGCAGCACTTTCATAACACGACCCTTATACACATTACCCGCAACACCACGGTCTTTTTTGCGGTCGATATATATTTCCGTAACGAGGCCGTTGTCCGTAAGGGCAACACGAGTCTCCTCGCGGCCAGCATTTACTATGATCTCGGATGGCATGGTTTCTCCTAAGGAATGATGTCTTTTTCTATTGTATATGAGGATGCGATTGAATACAAGCGATAAAGCACGCATGCAGGGAGCCACGGTGACACAACGCCTGCTTTCTGCAGCGGAACCAAGGCTATATATTCTCCAGAGGGTTTACCCAACGGCCTTGTTTTTTTGCATAGAGCGCATTTCGGGTGATACCGAATAATGCCACATCCTCCAGAGAAGCGTTGCAGAGAAGCCTGAGAACATCCTGAATGCGCACCTTGGATTCTCCGCTGTCCTGCAGTGTTGCTATGATCGTGTCGGAGGATGGCCCACGTTCTATCGTTTCAACAAGCGGTCTGATATCCTTTTGTTTTCCGTCTTTCTCCACAATTGCTGTTGGCTGCCCAAGGAAAGCTGAAATACAACGATCGATTCCCTCTGAGTAGGGTGCGGGAATTTTAACGGTATAGACATATCTGCCGATGCTCCCGGAAAGCGATGGCGCTTTTAATGGAATAATGCGTGAGCTCTTGATTTGTATTCCCCTGGGCAGTGCACCGCCTAAAGCCTGCGTAATCTGGTCAAGGCTGGTGATGCGGCTGATTTCCATATCCAGGTATTCCGCTTCACTTTCCATGCCGACGGAAAGGGCGGGTCCGAAAGCAATTTTGGGATGCGGATTAAACCCCTGTGAAAACAGCAGGGGAATTTCCGCCCGCACTGCTGCCCGGTGAAAAAGGGCCATCAGGTCAAGATGCGAAAGAAATCTCATCCGACCGTTTTTCGTATATTGGAACCTGATCCGGGTTGGTCGTTCCGACTCTTCCTTCTCTTTTTCGCTTGTGTGCGCCGTACCCGAACCTTCTGCGGGCTCTGCGCGCTGCACAGATGCGGCGGGTCTTCCCAGGGAATTGGTGCCGCCGTCCTCGCACTCCAACCCGCACTGCCTGCATTCCACTCTGCAGTTTTCCGTGGTCTCCGCAGCCAGAGCGCGCTGATATTCAGTCTGCAGAAATTCCCTGGAAACTCCGCTTTGCACATAATCCCACGGGAGAGGCTCCCCCCTTCCAAACGTACGGCACGCATACGCAGGCATTGCCATCCCGAATTGTGCAAAAGCCCTCTCCCATGTCTTGAAATCAAAGCATTCGCTCCAGCCGTCAAACCGACAGCCAAGCCGTACGGCTTCCTGAACCACCCTGCCGAGGGTTCTCTCCCCCCGCGCGAAAGCCCCTTCCAAAAGACTCATCTCCGCATTGTGCGGTTTCAGTGCAATACCGCGCCGCCGGAGCCGTTGTTCCAGGTGGATTTGCTTGGAACGTATTTCCTCCAAGGAGGCCTGTCCCACCCACTGGAAAGCGGTGTGCGGCTTGGGAACAAACGCCGAAAGAGTGATATTCAGTTGCACCGGGCGCCTCGACGCATTCCTGCCGATTGTAAAAATTTCGTTCACGAGCCTGACGATTCCATCCAGATCCTCATCGGTTTCCGTGGGAAGTCCGATCATGAAATACAGTTTCAAAACATTCCAGCCGTTGTTAAAGATGGTTTCCGCTGCGTGGAAAAGATCTCGGTCACTCAACGGTTTATTGATGACTCTGCGGAGGCGTTCTGTCCCCGCTTCCGGTGCAAGCGTAAACCCGGTCTTGCGCGTGTCGGCAATGGCCCGCACCATCTCCGGTGTAAGCGTTCCCACGCGAAGAGAGGGAAGAGAGATTGAAACGCGGCTGTCGCGGTACTTTCCCATCAGGTCTATGACAAGCGGTTGAATGTCTGTATAGTCGCCTGCGCTGAGCGAGGCAAGTGAAAGCTCTTCATATCCCGTGCAACGAAGAGAGTCATGAAGCAGCGTTTTGACAGTCTCAGGGTTTCGTTCTCGATACGGCCGGTAAATCATTCCTGCCTGACAGAACCGACACCCACGGATGCACCCTCTGGCAACCTCCACCGTGACCCGGTCATGTACGGGTTTCAGAAAAGGAAGTACCGGTTTGTCCGGATAGGGCGCGTGCTCAATACTTTTAAGCACCCTTCGGGTAACAACACCTCCCACGCTGGTTCCCGGCACATAAAAACCGCCGCGGCGGGCTATGGCTTCAAGAAATGCCGGACGATGTTCATGCTGCTGCTTGAGATCAACGATTTCATGCACCGCCTCTTCCGCGTCTCCGAGAAAAAAAACGTCAATGAAATCTGAAAGCGGCTCCGGATTCATGGCGCAAGGTCCGCCTGCAATGACAATCGGATGTTTGTCGGTCCTGTCTGCAGCACGGATCGGGATGCCCGCCAGGTCCAGACCTGTCAGAATGTTGGAGTACGACAACTCGTATTGAAGAGTGACGCCGATAATATCAAATTCAGAAAGCGGCAGGTTTGATTCGAGGCTGGCGAGTGAACGGCCGGAGGCACGGAGTTTCTTTTCATAATCCGTCCAGGGTGAGAACACCCGTTCGCATGCGGTATCCTCCCGGGCGTTCAGAATGTGATAGAGGATTTTCAACCCAAGATGCGACATGCCTACTTCGTAGGTGTCAGGGAAAAAAAGGCAAACCGTAGTTTTGACCTTCGAACGATCCTTGTGGACGCTGTTGATTTCCGCATTAATATAGCGCGCCGGTTTGCTCACCAGCGGCAAAAAAGTTTCAAGCATGAGGCTCCTTGGCCCGCGATTCATTGACTCTGCTCACGCGTTTGCAGTTTACTATCGTGATTGCGGTGTCGCAGGATGGTGTGTTCAGTAGAACAGCATAAACCGTCTTGCCTGGATATTCAAGAGCAGTCCCAGCGCAAGGAAAGTGGTAATAATGGATGTCCCTCCGTAGCTTACCAGCGGGAGCGGAACTCCGACAACAGGCACAATGCCCACAGCCATGCCCACGTTGATGAATACATACAGCGATATCATTGATACAATGCCTCCGGCCATGAGGACCCCGAGGCGGTCTTTTGCGTTTTTAGCGGTATCAACGCCGATCAGCAGCAGAACCATATACAAAAGAATCAGAACGGCGCAGCCGAAGAGGCCCGTTTCTTCCGCGATGACAGCGAAAATGAAATCGGTGTGGCGCTCGGGCAGAAAGGCCATTTGGCTTTGTGTGCCTTTCCTAAATCCCTTGCCGGTAATCTGCCCTGAACCAACGGCTATTTTAGCCTGATTCGCGTGGTAGCCGCTCCCCAGCCGGTCCGAGCTCGGATCAAGAAAAGCCTTGATCCTGTTTTGCTGATACGGCTTCAGCGAACCCCACATTTTATTGCGCACGGGCGGTACAAAAAGCACCAGCGAGGCGATTACAACGCCGGTGATAAGCACCACGGCAACCGACCGGAAGTGGATTCCTGCGAGCATAACAATAAGGGAGGAGGTCAGCAGCAGCATGAGAGCTGTGCCAAGATCCGGCTGCTTGAGGACAAGCAGAAGCGGAACCAGCACCATGACACCGGGGATGACCAGGTCTCTGAGATCATACCCCTCTCGTTTTGAATGATCCGCAAAGTATCTCGCAAGCGCAAGTGTGATGGACAATTTCGCCAGCTCCGACGGCTGAAAAGCTATGGGGCCGAGGGAAAGCCACCGCTGCGCCCCCATGCCGGTCTTCCCGAATATCATGACCAGCAGAAGCAGCACAAGGGATACTGCGTATAGGATGTACGCGTAGCGTCCCACGGTATGGTAATCCGGGATAAGCGCCAAAAACATTATTGCCATGCCAATGCCTACCCAGATGAGCTGTTTATAAAACAGGGAAGACGGACCGCGTACGGTATAGGTAGCGCTGAATACCGCCGCCAGACCAAACAGTGCAATCAAACACACCAGTCCGACCATTCCCCAGGGAAGATTAGCGAACCATCGTTGGTTCTGCATTTTTCATATACTCCTCAATGACCTGTTTCGCCACTGGGGCTGCGGCGCCGCCGCCATGCCCTCCGTGTTCAACCAGCACGGCCACGGCAATTCTCGGGTTTTCGACTGGCGCATACGCAACAAACCACGCATGGTCCTGTGTTTTGCCCGACAGTTTTTTACCCGGTACTTTCTGTGAAACGACCTGCGCGGTTCCGGTCTTTCCGGCCACCGTCGCAAAAGGAGTCTGCGCTGCGTGTCCTGTTCCCCCCGGCTCCCCGACCACGCCTGCCAGCGCCCGGGTCACCTCTTCGAGCGCCTCGGTGTCAAAATGAACGAGGTCCTGATGCTCGCCTGAGAATGTCTTCACCGCGCCGGTTTCCCTGTCTCTGATTTGCCTGAGCAGCAACGGTTTATAAAGATGTCCGCCGTTCGCGACAGCGGCGATCATTCGTGCAGCCTGCAGAGGGCTGACCAGGACAAACCCCTGGCCGATGGAGTTGATATACGAATCCCCCGCGTACCAGGCTTCACCCGTGCGCCTTTTTTTCCAGTCTGTTGTTGGTATCAGCCCCGCTTTTTCGTCAGGCAGATTGATTCCCGTCAGGCTGCCGAGTCCCAGTTTTTTTGCGTACTGCGCAATGCGGTCAAAGCCGATGCGGTCACCCATAAGATAGAAATACACATCGCAGGACTCGACAAGGGCCTGGTGAAAAGCGATGGGGCCATGGCCATGCCCCTTCCAGCAGCGGAAGGAATGCTTTCCGCTCTTGATGAAGCCCTTGCACGTCACCTTTTCTTCAGGATTGATCACACCGGAGTCGAGCCCTGTCAGCGCAACAAGAATTTTGAAAACCGAGCCTGGCGGATATACGCTTTGAATCGCACGATTATAAAGCGGGTGTGAAGGGTCGTTCGTAAGACGCACCCAGTCCTTGGGCGCAATCCCGCGGGGAAACAGGTTCGGATCATAGTTGGGATGGCTCACCATTGCGAGAATCTCCCCGGAGTTCGGGTCCATTGCAACAACAGAGCCGGGGCGGCTGCCGAGCGCTTCTTCAGCTGCCCGCTGGACATCAATATCAAGGGTAAGGTAGATGTCATTGCCCGGCCGCGGCTCCACGATGCCGAGGTCCTTGACCTTTCTGCCGGCCGCGTTTACCTGGATCATGCGCCTTCCCGCCGCGCCGCGCAAAAGCCTGTCATAAACTTTTTCCAGACCTCCCTGGCCGGTCAGTAGTCCCAAATCGGTCTGCTGCTGTTTCCGCTGGCTTTGTGAGACCTTGCCGATGTAACCGAGCTGGTGTGAGGCGGTTCCTCCATACGGGTAATGTCTGCGATGTTCCGGTTCGATAATGGCTCCCGGTAAATCGTCCAGATGCGATTCAACAACGGTCACTTCATTCCACGGGGCTTCTTCCTTGATCTTTACGGGTTCATATTTCGTCCTGACCAGGGCCGCATCTTCCAGTATCTGGCGGATTGCGTTTTGGTCTACCTTGATGATTGCGGCCAGCTTTTTAATGGTGTCGTCAATATCCGCGGCATCTTCCGGAACCAGCGAAATGTCAAACGTCAGGACGTTCTCGACGATCGGCTTGCCGTTTCTGTCAAAAATGATACCCCGCGGCGGTCTGAGTTTTACCGGCCTGATCCGGTTGTTTTCCGCCTGTTCGTAGTAGTATTCCCCCCGGACCGCCTGGAGATACCAAAGACGGATAAAAAGAACCGCAGCAATGAAAATAATGAAGATCGCCAGCAGAGGAAGCCGTTTCTGAATTTCGGCAGGACCCTCTTCGTGGAACATCTACGACTCCTTTTGAACAGTCCTTCTCATCAGAACAGTCAGAATTTTTTTTTCGGTCATGAATCGCAGCAGCACAATCCCGAGAATGCCGGTATAGATCGCCTGTGGCAGAATGCGCTCCAACACCAGATTGAAGAAAGGAAGGTCAGCATAAACAATTTGCAGATAAAACAGGAAACCGAACCCCTCCAGCAGACTGAACGCTGTCAGAAATATGCCATTCGACGGGCTGGAGATATCGAGCACTTTTTTGCCGAGCAAGCCTGCAAAAAGCCCGACGAGACCGCGGCTGAGTCCGATGACCCCGATGAAGCTTGCGGAACCGATATCGAGAAGCAAACCGGTAGCCACGCCGATGAGCGTAGCCTCAACAGGGCCGGTGAGAAGCCCGATAATATAGAGCAGAGAAAATGCCAGGTCGGGTTTGATACCCGCAATCGACAGCGGATTGAACAGACTGGATTGAAACGGAATGATCAGCAGCAAAATAATACAATATACGCCAGCCTTCATTTCGTCAGTACCAATGCTTCTTCCAGGCGCGAAAATCTGACAATGGGTTCGGCAACAACTGTCTGAAACGCGCTGGATTCACGTCTTGAGATTTTCACAACGGTGGCTACGGCAAGGCCTTTTGGATAGACTCCATCAAGACCGGAGGTGACCAGCAGATCCCCCTCCTGAATATCAGCGTAGTAGGAAACATATTTGAGTGCACAGTTGACGAGCTTGCCTTCAAGGAGGCCCTCCTCCCGGTTCCGTTGCACTCGTACCGCAAGCGTGCTGCCGGGATCGGTCAGCAGAAGAACTTTCGCCGATCCGGAGAGTGCAGATTGCACTCTTCCGACAACGCCAGATGATGTGACGACCGCCATGTCTTTTTTAATCCCCTGATCGGAGCCCTTGCTGATTGTTATGGTTGAGGAGATGGGGGACATCTCCTTGCCGATCACCTGGGCCATGATCGATGCAGGGTGGTGCAGCTGCTTAAACGCCAAGGCATCCCTGAGCCGTCCGTTTTCGGCAAGCAGTTCATTCAAAACCGCGTTTTCGAGCTGCAGCCGCCCGATCTCTTCCTTGAGGCGATCATTGTCCCGCTGTGTCTGGACAAGCAGCACATAATGATTGCCGACAGCCACCACTGATGTGAATGTTTTGGTGATAATTTTCTCAAAAAAACCGGAAACAGCCAGGACGGGTTTTTCCAGAAATAAAAAACGTCCGTTCTTTACCTGCACGGTTACCAGCCAGAACAGGATGATAAAAAGGAGAAGAATGAAAAAAAATTTTCTATGCTTCGAGACAAATCCGGGCATCGGCCAGTATCTTTCCGCTCAGTCTTGCTGGACAGGCAAACAACGAGTTTATTCAGCAAGTTTTACATGATGACTTTTTGCAATATCTCTTCATCATCGAGGACTTTGCCCGCACCAAGTGCAACACAGGTAAGGGGATCCTCCGCAATAATAATGGGAAGGGATGTCTCTTCTCTGAGAAAAACGTCCAGCCCTTTCAGGAGGGCCCCGCCGCCTGCCAGCACAATGCCCTTGTCCACGATGTCTGCCGAGAGCTCCGGAGGAGTGTTTTCAAGCGCAAGTTTGATGCCGTTCAGGATCTGGGCAATCGGCTCCGCAAGCGCTTCGCGCACTTCGTCGTCATCGAGAATGAGCGTCTTGGGTATGCCGGAGACCAGGTCGCGGCCTTTAATTTCCATGGTCATGCGGGTGCTGTCCATTTTATATGCCGATCCGATCTCTAGCTTGATCTGTTCAGCCATCATCTCGCCGATGAGGAGGTTGTATTTCCGCTTAATATAGTTGATGATGGCCTCGTCCATCTTGTCACCGCCGACACGGATAGCCTTGCTGTACACAACGCCGTCCATCGAGATGACGGCGATATCCGTGGTCCCACCCCCGATATCGACAATCATATTGCCCGAAGGTTCGGAGATGGGCAGTCCCGTGCCAATAGCCGCCGCCACAGGCTCTTCGATGAGATACACATCGCGCCCTCCTGAGGTGATGGCAGCGTCCTTGACAGCACGCTGTTCAACCTGGGTGATCCCCGTAGGCACTCCTATAACAATGCGCGGACGCATGAATCGCTGCCGATTGTGGACCCGCTGGATGAAATATTTGAGCATTTCTCCGGTAACGTCAAAATCTGAAATGACGCCGTCCTTGATCGGCCGGATCGTTTTAACATCCCCGGGCGTCCGGCCAAGCATTTTTTTTGCGCCAGCGCCAACGGCTAGAACTTTGCCGGATTTTACGGAGATTGCAACAACCGAAGGCTCATTGCAGACAATTCCTTTTCCCTTCACGTAAACCAGGGTGTTTGCCGTTCCCAAATCTATTGCCATGTCATTGGAGAACCAGCCCATGATAGTATTGATAAACATTGTGTGCAAAAACTCCTTTCAGAATAAAGCATGAACTGCAGGATGGAAACAACCGACACTCAATGACCGTGGCTTCTCAGCTGCAATACCGGTTCTAGAACCATTCCGTGAGTTTCTTTTCCATCATTATTTTGGTGAGTCGTGAGACTCGCCCGCGCCGGTCAGCCCAGTATCGGATGACTGCTGTACATTCTCACTGTTTTCCGCCCTTGATGCCGGCGTCCGACAGACAACGCGCGTTTTCGCCAGCATATCTCCGATCCTCATGCCGTCGTTGTCTCCAAGAGCGGTCAGGCATTCAACGCAGAGAACTATCAGTCCAAGAACCCACCCCACATAGGGTATTAAAAAGAGGAGAAAAGCTATGGTGAGCGGTACATTTCGAATAATTGATTCTCGGTAGCTCATCGAACATCCGGGGTTCTCCGATGATATTACCCGGAGACCAATAAGCTTTTTCCCGATGCTTTGACCATTGAGCAGTCCGTCTCGAATGAGGATGTACCCTGCTGCGGACAAGAAACCGAACACATCTGGCAATCTTGCCAGCCCGATAATAAGGAGGATATCCACAAATCCCGCGACCGATCTGGTTGTAAGATCCGCCCTCTGCAATGCGCCTCCTAAGATTTTCATAATATCAGAACAATAAAGCGATTTCAAGCGTAAAAGTGCCACCAGACGGGACAACCCGGAGAAGATCGTTCTTGCAAGCGGGGCACAGGCCTGTTATGCTCTAATACGTATTCACCGCGCGGCCCCGGCTGTCGCCACCGTATGTTCCGCATTTATGGGCGAACTCAGGTACCTTCCGGTGCGGGTTCCCCTTGCAGCCATAGTGTGGTCGCATTATTGCCTTTTTCAAAAAATAACGCGTCCTCAAACCATGAAGCTTTTTTGCCGCCTGGTCATTTTTAGTCTGTCGTGCCAGGACGGAAGTCTGCCGCTTTTTCGAGTCAGGCTTGCACTCTGTTCTCTTGCAGTTTGCCGGCAATACGCAATCAGATCCGCCTGTAATATCCGGATCACGTATTTTGTGCTGCTTATGTTTTTGCTTTTCATGGCTATGATCCGAAAATCCGTTTTTTCCCGCCATCGATTTTAAAAAGCAGGTTGTTTCGATGGCAATTTTACAAATCAACTCCAAACCAGGGAGGACTAATGTCAACCAGATTGTTTTTTCTACAGAACCAGTTCTTAAGATGTGTGCTGGTGGGTTTAGCTTTTGTTCTCCTGCATTATTCTCTTCTCTTCGCGGAAGACCAGAAGGAAACTGTTCCCGCGGCCAACACAAATAACGAAAGTATTGTTTCAGCGCCGGCTGCATCCGTATCCGTGTGCAGCAATGCGACCACCACGCTGCCAGAGACGGCTGATTTCTTTTTCCTGCGCCCCTATAAACCTCTTTACGCAATTGCAGCATATGACCGGACGCTGGGTCGGGACAATCAGGCAAACCAGGACTGGGAACTGCAGTTCCAGTTGAGCTTTAAAATTCCGATTCTCACAATTCCCTGGACAGATGGAAAACTCGCATTTGGATATACGCAGGTTTCTTTCTGGCAGGCCTTTAACAGTAACGGTTCCTCCCCCTTCCGGGAAACAAGCTATGCACCGGAACTCATGGCGTCCTTCAGTTACAATACATCAATTTTCGGATTGCAAAAAATACTGACGAAATACAGTATAATCCATGAATCGAACGGCCGGGGAGGGTCTGACTCACGAAGTTGGAATCGCATATACGGAGAGTTTATCCTGGAATGGGAGCATATTGTATTAACTCTGAAACCCTGGTACCGTATTCCCGAGCGATCAAAGTCCTCACCTTCAGATACACGGGGAGACGACAACCCCGACATTACCAAGTATATGGGTTATGGGGAACTAGCCATAGCCTATCGGGCAACCTGGGCGGAGGTTTCCTTAATGCTACGCAACAATCTTCGTGCACGTTCAAACTATGGTGCGACCCAGGTAAATCTTGTTGTACCGCTTAAAAATGATTTAAAATTTTTTGTTCAGTATTTTGATGGGTATGGTTTGAGCCTTATTGACTATAACCGGCACAGCAGGCGCGTAGGCGCCGGCGTACTCATTGAAAAACTGCCCAAAATATGGTGAAGTGCTTCACCATATGATGCACAGGTTTTTTGCCCTGCGGCGGTCATTCGGGCAAAATGGCCTCTGTCTTCAAAGATTCCGCAGGCAATTATACATAAAAGTCGTTTATCATCACACGCCTGCCACCTGAATGCAAAAACATCCCTGTGACTAAAATCACAAACTTTTAATGCTATCTCTGGTATTATAATGTAACGTCTATTCGCCGAAGCATGAACATGCTCCTCTTCACACTATCGGATTGCTGCTGCAACCGGTTGCAACAAGTAAATTTCTATCTGAGGCAGGATATCAAATTATGAGTGACGGACACAATACGAAACCTCCCGAGAGCGCTGCAGAAAATCCACATGATGAGCAAGTGCGTGAAATGAAACCGGTTGAATATATTCGGACAGTAAATGCTTACCTTCTGAAAGGAAAGCACAAAAGCGCATATGCCGTTATCCAGCGCGCCGTCGTGATGTGTCCGGACGATCCATTCATACTTTCTTTCTATGGCAGTCTCCAAGCAAGTGTGGACAAGAAACACCGAAGTGGTGTAGATAATTGCACAAAAGCCATCTCAATGGTTCAAAAAAATGCAGGAGTAGTCGGCAAAGAGCTCTTGTTTCCGGTTCTCTATCTTAATCTTGGCAAAGCCTATGTGGCCGCGGGAAAAAAGAAAAATGCCGTTACCGCTTTCAGCCAGGGCCTCCGCTACGATCCCCAGCATACGGCAATCAACAAGGAACTCAAAAAGCTTGGCACAAGAAAGAGGCCTGTTGTATCTTTTCTTGACCGTTCAAATCCGGTTAACAAATATCTCGGCAAGGCATTGAACCGAAGCAAGAATCCCCGTCAGTAAAAAGGTTTCAACCCTCCAGATTCTGCAAAAGAACCTCTTTGTGTTAAAATAAAAAGATGATACAGGATTTTGCCCACTGGATTGCTCATCATGGCTATGGCATCATTTTCGGAATATTCGCTGGTGGCGTAATCGGCGCCCCCGTGCCGAATGATCTGCTCCTCGGCTATCTCGGCTATTTCATTTATAAAGGCAAACTTCTTCCCTTTCCTACTTTTGCAGCTGCATCCTTCGGCTGTATATTCGGCATGACGATCAATTACCTGCTGGGCAGGCTGCTGGGACTTTATGTTCTCAAAAAATACGAAAACCGCGTCCGGCTAAGCCCGGAAATAACAAAAATACGCTCTTGGTTTGAACATTCCGGCAAATGGGGACTATTATTCAGCAATTTTCTTCCCGGAGTACGGCATTTGGCGCCAATCGCCGCTGGGGCATCAAAGATGAACTTTACGGAATTCTCCTTGTTTTCCTTCTCCGGCACATTTGCCTGGGCTGCACTGTATGTTTCTCTGGGCTATTTTTTGGAAGAGGAATGGGAGATGCAGACAGCAGCAATACACAACATTCTGGGCGGTGTTTCCGCAGTCGTTGTCGTATTTTCCCTGATTTATCTGCTGTGGAGGAGAAAAAACGCTTCATCGCGCTTAAGATGAGAGGTTAATAACTGCCTCCAAGCTGAGATCTCTTCTCCTTTCTCCCTCTGTTTTACTCATGCATTCCCGCAGAACGTAGGCTCTCGATTACCGATGCCGTTCTGTCGCCTTCCTCCCGTAAATAATGCTCTATCCTCTTCCATTATATTTTCTCGCACCTCTGCTAATCTGCAAGTCTTAATCATTTTGCCTTGATTTTCACCAGCACATCCGGATATAATTAAAGCTTACAGAACGTTAGGAAAATATCAGCGGGCCGGCGCCGGGGAGTAACGCTTAATGGCGGAAAAAAAATTTGAGGCAGCGCTTGCGCGGCTGGAAGAAATTGTGCAGGAGCTCGAGAAAGGTGACCTTCCTCTTGAGCAGTCTCTGAAGTTTTTTGAAGAGGGCATCAAACTTTCCCGCATCTGCAGTAAACGGCTCGAGGATGCGGAGCGGAAGGTTGAAATCCTATTGAAAGATGCATCAGGAAATTTAGTTGCGAAACCCTTTGAAGAAGACGAGTAGGCGTACCTACCGGAAATGAAAATACGCCGGTTCCCGCAAAAACGCAATGCCCGGTCGGAATGGATTTCACTCCGGGTACGACAATGAATTCCAGAGGACGGTTTTAATCTCAGCCATGGACATAAAATCATATCTTTCCCAGAGAAAAGACAGTGTAGACAAGGCACTTGACAAGTTGATGCCGCCTTCAAAAACCTTTCCCTCCTCGGTGCATGAGGCCATGCGTTACAGCCTGTTTGCAGGCGGCAAGCGCGTGAGACCTATCCTTGCGATCGCGGCATCCGAAGCGCTTGGCGGAAAAACGGCCGGTATTCTTCCTCTCGCGGGTGCCTTGGAGCTTATTCACACCTATTCCCTGATTCACGACGACCTTCCGGCTATGGACAATGATGATTTCAGGAGAGGAAGGCCCACCTGTCATAAAGTATATGGCGAGGCCATCGCCATCCTTGCCGGAGACGGCCTGCTGAACATGGCGTTCGAGGTCCTGACTGATCCACGGAGGACCAAGGCGGTTCCCGCAAACAGGCTTTTAATCATTGCAAAGGAAATTGCAACTGCTGCGGGTGTCTTCGGCATGGTGGGCGGCCAAGTGGTGGATATGGAGTCGGAAGGCAAGGATGTTGATTTCCCGACACTCGAGTATATCCATACACACAAAACGGGGGCGCTCATCCGTGCATCAGTAAGAGTGGGTGCTCTGTATGCGAAAGCCGGTAAACGACAGTTTGCGGCACTAACCCGTTACGGCGAGTTGATCGGCCTTGCATTTCAGATTGCCGATGATATTCTGGACATCACCGGCACCCAAGAGGAAATCGGCAAAGATGTCGGGAGTGACCTCAAAAAAGACAAGAAAACCTTCCCCAGCTTTTACGGCCTCGAAGAATCGCGGCGCAGGGCTGTGGAAGTCGTCGACAGGGCAATTCTCTCGCTGAAGAATTTTGACCGCAAAGCAGACCCCTTGCGGGAACTTGCAAAATACATTATCAACCGGGTAAACTGATTGCTATTATAAAGAACAGCAGCCCGCGCCGATAGCGCCTGCAAGATTGATAATCATTACCTTGTCTGCAGTTTATTTATATTTCGCAGCTGAAAACTATTCATGAGGTATACATGTTGCTGGATTCAATTACAGACGCAAAAAATATGAGGGCTCTCCCCCAGAAGGACCTCCCTGAACTGGCAAAAGAAGTCAGACAGGAAATCATTGATGTCATATCGAAGACTGGCGGCCATCTGGCATCCAGCCTTGGTGTGGTTGATTTGACAATTGCTTTGCACTACGCTTTTGATACACCGAAAGACCGTATTGTCTGGGATGTCGGCCACCAGGCCTATGCACACAAGATTCTTACCGGCAGACGGGCCCAATTCCGCACAATCAGGCAGCATGAAGGTCTCAGCGGTTTTCCCAAGCGGAGTGAAAGCCCATGTGATCATTTCGGCGTGGGCCACTCAAGCACATCCATTTCCGCAGCCCTCGGCATGGTTGTCTCGCGCGATATAAAAGGAGAGGATTACCACGTGATTGCCGTTATCGGCGATGGCTCCATTTCCGCCGGACTCGCTTTCGAGGGCCTCAATCAGGCGGGAGACCTGCAAAAAAAGATGATCGTGGTCCTGAATGACAATGAAATGTCCATCAATCAGAATGTGGGCGCTCTTTCATCCTATCTCAGCAGGCTCATGACCGGACAGTTTTATACCAAGCTGCGCCTTGAAACTAAAAATTTTCTTCAGGGGATACCACGCGTCGGCGAGTCCATGTTTCACTTTGCAAAAAAAGCCGAAGAGTCGCTCAAGGGCCTTCTGGTGCCCGGAATTCTTTTCGAGGAACTGGGATTTCAGTATATCGGTCCGATTGACGGACACAACATAGACAACATGCTCGAAATGTTCAAAAATGCTAAAAAAATCGAGTGGCCGGTCCTCATGCATGTTGTTACCAAAAAAGGAAAAGGATGTGAATTCGCGGAATGCGAACCCTCGCAATATCATGGCACCCCCCCCTTTGATCCGGAAACGGGTGAGGTTGTAGCAAAAAAGCCGGCACAGCCGGTCCTCAGCTATACCGCCGTTTTCGGCAGAACCATGCTTCGCCTGGCTGAAGAAAATGATAAAATCGTTGCTATTTCCGCAGCAATGTCGGACGGCACCGGACTCGACAAATTTGCGGAGACATATCCGAACCGTTTTTTCGATGTTGGCCTGGCCGAATCTCACGGCGTGACGTTCGCATGCGGAATTGCCGCGGAAGGGCTGCATCCCGTGGCAGCCATTTATTCAACATTCACCCAGCGCGCTTATGATCAGATCGTGCATGATCTTTGCCTTCAAAACCTTCCGGTCACGCTCGCTCTCGACCGGGCAGGACTCGTGGGAGAGGATGGACCGACGCATCATGGAGTATTTGACATAGCGTATCTGCGGCATGTTCCGAACATTATCCTCATGTCACCGAAGGATGAAAACGAGCTGCAACACATGGTTAAAACCGCGACAGAATGGCAGGGACCGTCGGCGATACGGTATCCCCGTGGCGCAGGATTCGGCGTCCCGATGGACCAGAAGCTGAATGTTTTGGAGATTGGAAAGTCTGAGCTTCTCCTGGACGGGAAAGATGTCGCGATTATCGCGATCGGCAACATGGTGCTTCCCTCCCTTGACGCGGCAAACCGGCTGGCCGCTGCGGGAATTTCCGCTGCTGTGGTAAATGCCCGGTTTGCGAAACCGCTTGATGAGGAAATGATACTTCGGATGGCCCAAAAGACTGGCCACATCGTGACGGTTGAAGAACACGCGCTTTTCGGAGGTTTTGGCAGCGCCATGCTCGAATGCCTTGATGCTCAGAAGATATCGGGCATCAAAACACTGCGCATAGGTCTTCCGGACTGCTATATCGAACATGGTCCCCAGAAGGTTCTGCGTCAGAAATACGGCCTTGATGCCGAAGGTATTTACACCTCACTGAAAAACTTTCTGGAAACATCCCGACCGAAAGCGGTGGCATCACCGGTGACAAGCCTCAAGTAATGGGATGCGTAAATGGCTTTCCGGCAACATGCAGTATTTTCTCGGAAGCATGATTGTTATGGCTTTGCATACCCGTACTTGCCAGTCAGAATTTCTGCAACTGTCCCATTTTTCAGAACAACAATCCGCATAAACTGGCTGGGGCCAAGATTGTAGGTCCATTCTTCTACTGTGATATAAATGGTTTTCTTCGTGCCCGAGTCAGTTCGTTGGCTTATTTCCTCCTGGTGTGAATCGCGAAAATCAGGCGGCCCACATTTGGCAAAAACATCCGGGCTCTTGTCGCCATCGGAAATAATCCCCCCAGAACAGCTGAACGAGTCTGCTGATGCCGTGCTGCACAAGAAAAGTGCCACCGCAAAGGCAAAAAACCACAGGGCAAGGTGATTTTTTTTCATATTTCAGACCTCCCGTTATAACAGTTGGACATCCGTGTTTACCGATAGTTTAGCCCGGAACAACGGACACGTCAACAACAGTCCCAAAATAATTGTCCGTTGACACTTCATCCTGCTTTTGATAGGCTCACAGGAGGAGTGCATGCTGCATGCATGCTTTTCTTCCTTCATAACCAAATCCATGCATAAAAAAACCAATAAAGTACGCCTTGACCGTATGCTTGTGAACCGAGGTCTTGCGGAAAGCCGGGAAAAAGCGCAGGCTGTCATTTTTGCAGGCCTGGTTCTCGTTGACGGCCAGAAACAGGACAAGGCAGGTACGCTGGTATCAGAAACAGCTGATCTCCGTCTTCTGGGAAGGGGACTGCCTTATGCAAGCCGAGGAGGTTTAAAGCTCGAGGCGGCACTGAACGAATTCAGCGTGGATGTCAAGGAGAAAACTGCTCTCGATGTGGGAGCCTCAACCGGCGGCTTTACGGATTGCCTGCTCCAACGTGGAGCGAGGAAAGTCTATGCTGTGGACGTCGGTTATGGTCAGATGGCGTGGAAACTGAGACAGGACCCTCGGGTGGTTGCGATCGAGCGGACAAACATCCGCTCAATGGCTTCCACCTGTGTTCCCGAATCAATTGATATAGCCGTTATTGATGTTTCCTTCATCTCTCTGGAAAAAACGCTCCCGCCTGTTTTAAATTTTTTAAGACCGGGGTCAGAACTTGTCGCGCTGATAAAACCACAGTTTGAGGTGGGAAGGGGCCGGGTTGGAAAAGGCGGCATCGTGCGCGATGCAACTGCAAGGACTGCGGTGGTGGATAGAATCGCCAAATTCGCAGGCGATTGCGGTCTCCAGGTAGTCGGCGTCATTCCTTCGCCGATCACAGGTCAGGATGGAAACATTGAATACCTTTTATATGCCAGAATGCAGCAGCCGTAGGATACCACGCTGCTGTCCGCAGGAGTGCTTGGCGGCATTTTTTTGAGCAGCGCCAGAAAGAACAGAAAGGTTGCGATTCTGAGATTTATTTTTTTCTCATCGCGGTCACCCTGGCTATGCAGCGGCCTATTGTTACCTCCAATTCTTCAAACTTCTGTTCCGATGCCTTCAAATTCTTTACTTCTGCTTCCGGCTCCACTGCTTCATACATTTCCGCATAGTGCTGCAGTTCCATCGTAACCGACTCAAGATCTCGCATTGCGGTTGCGATGCCAGGGGACCCCTGCCCGGCGGCCATTTCAAACCCTTTTTTAAAAAATTGTATCAGCGATATATCATCGGCCGCATGCTCCAGCAACCCCTGGGCAGTGTCAGCGTAGGTCTGATCAGGGAAGGAGAAGGGTTCATCCTGCGGTTTCCACCGCGCAATGAAATTCCAGAGAGAAATGAGATTGCGGTGAACCTTCTCGCTGTCTTCAGCGGAAATATTATCCTCGCTGTCCACATCGTACACCAGCGGCAGATACCGCGAAGAGTCAACACGCTTTGCTGCGGCCATGCAACCGTAGAACAAACCGTAGATTTCGTGCAGCGTCCTGTAGGAATTAACATGGCTCAGGGCTTCACGCAATTCATCGTCATCATAGTATGTCGTGGCAGAATTCGGCACCAGTGTTGTCCTCGTTTCTGTTGAAAAATCGTCAGAAAAAGAAGCTGCCGGCAGGCATGGCTTCCGCGTCATTATTTCGCGCGCCCGACTACACGGGGGTGCTGACCATTCATGCACTGGCTGGCGCAATCCCCCGGGTAACTTCTTCCCGGATAAACTGCCGGATATATCCCTGGTCTTCCGGGTCAATTTTTGTGAACTCAAGCCCCATGCCAATCCGCGGAGAGGTTTCGCCCGGCATCCGGTGGCTGTAAACGACCACTGCCTCTACCGGAATAATCACGCGATTCAGATCAATGTGAAGAGAAAGCCGCGCATTTACGGGGGTTATTTTTTCGGCATGAAGAAACACTCCGCGCTCTGATATATCCAAAACGCACGCGGTATCAAAGGTTTCAGGAAATGACTGGTTTATTTTCACCGGTTGAAGCGTCCTGATGCGAATGTTCCTCCGGGGTTTCACTTCAGTAGCCTTCTGAACGGTCCTGTACAACTGCTCAGCGGGAACCGGCTGTACAAGGCAATCAGTGACCCCGTATTCCAGACAACGCTGCACCATATCCGGGTCATTTTTCTTCAGTAATCCGACAAGAGGAACCGTTTCAGTCTCCGGGCTCTTCCTGAACCGCTGCACGACTTCCGAACCATTCATACCCTTAAACGACAATGACGCGATGACAAGAGATGGTCTTGCACAGACCGACAGGGCAAGCGCCTCATCGACGGTTTTCGCTGTGCTGGGCTCATAATTGAACCGTTTGAGCAGCATGGTCATATAAAAACTGCTGTTCACATCACCGTCCGCGACAACGATGAAGGGCCTTTCCAAAACACGCCGGTACAAAGGTTTGACAGCGTCATGGCTTGCCATGTATGTCTCCCTCATCTGCCCGGTTTTCGGCTGGCGCCGAACAGGCTGGTTTTTCACATCGCGCGACAAACACCAGCACAGGCAACCGCTTTGCTACGCTTCGTCCTCTGCCTTGTCGCGCGCCACTTCTTCACTGATAAACTGCCGGAGATACTCCCGGTCCTTTGATTCAAGCTGGGTGAACTTGAGACCGATTCCCGGTTCTTTATACGGTTCATCACCCGCTTTGCAGCTATAGAGAACCTCTCCTTCAGTGTTGATAATCCGGCCCTTCAGATCAAGCTGGAGCGGCAGTTTGGTTTTCGCGGACGCGGGATTCGCCGTTCGCAGAAACATGCCTCGCTCCGACAGGTCCAGCGTATACGCGCCGTACAGGGTATCATGCCGGACATCATTCACCTTCACAGGCTGGTTCGTCTGAATGCGCATGCAGGATCGCGGGTTTTTTTCTATGGCAACCTGGACGACCCGGTACAACGCCTCGGCGGAAATCGGATAAAAGAGGCAGCCGACCGCCCCCAGGTCCAAGCACCGTGTTCTTACAGCCTTGTCTTCCCGCTTACTCAACGCAATCAGGGGAACAGCAGCAGTCTGCGGGGATTCTCTAAATCGCCGCATGAGGTCATAGCCGTCAATTTCTAAACAGTCCAGGGAAATAAGAATAAGGAGAGGAACCGCAGTTGCTGCGATTTCAAGCGCCTCTTTTGCAGTTGTAGCGCAGAATGTCGGATAATTAAAACGATGAAGCAGCGCGGATAAATTGGAAATGCTCCCGGCATCACTATCTATTACCAGGAGAAAACGGCTTTTTCGATTAAGGTTGTTTGGAACTTTCTTCTGTGGTTTGTTGTCCGTCAAGATGAACTCCCTCGTGAAGTGTGGATCATTGCAACAACCAGGATTTCATGCAATCGTATCCGGCGGATTTCGATCATGCTCATGCATGCCCGCAGGGGAGCCCTCGCATGACTTCTTCCAGTATAAAATTTCTGATATATTCCTGGTCTTGTTCGGTTATCCCCACAAAACCCAATCCCATCCCCGGCTCCTGATAAGGACTTGCGTCTCCTCTGCTCTGGTACAAGACAGCTGCTTCCAGCGGAATCGTCTGACCTTCAAGGTCAAGCTGGAGGGAAAGCCGTGTATTCAGAGGCGCTGGCTCGGCAGTTCGGACAAACATCCCCTGTTCCGACAAGTCCAGAGTATAGATGCCCTCCCGCCCGTCAACAGGGGTATTGGTCACTTTCACCGGTTGCATAGTACGGACCCGAATATTCCTGCGCGGCGTCGGCTCGATAATGGTTTGTACGGTTCTGTACAGCAATTCAGCGGAAACCGGATGGGAGAAGCAGTCTGCCGCCCCTGCTTCGAAACAGCGTGCTTCCTGGTATAAGTCGCCCTCTCTGGTCAATGCAATACAGGGGATATCGGCAGTACGCGGGTCGGTCCTCAGTTGTTTGATAAATTCCACTCCATCCATGTCCTGAAGAATTGCCGACGTAATTATGAGTGACGGTATTGCCTCTGCGATAATGTCCAGCGCATCGGCAACACTGACGGCAGTTCGGGTCTGGTAATCGAACCGTTTAAGAAGCGCCGACACGTAATTAAGATTAACAGGATCGCTTTCCGCAATCAGCAAAAACTGGTCTGTCCTTGTCAAAGCGGCTGGTTTCTTCTCTGATTTATTTATTACCATGCTCACCCCTGCATATTTTTGATAATTATACACCAACACCGATATGGCAGGAAACAAAAAAATAAGTTTAACTATAAATTTTGGCTTGTAGGGATAAAAAAATGTCGGTAAAACACATCATCCTGTAGAAACAGCGGAAAAACCTGACTACGAACATTCCCGGGAGCAAATAACCGGAGATGACAAGGTAGAAAAAGAGGGCAACTGGGCGCGAAAAGATTTCAGTGGCTGATCTGAAGAATATGGAAATACGGTGTTCAGCTTCCGCGCCCGGCCAATCCCCGCGAGGGAACTCCCCCGACTCCCGTCGAGGGAGGAGTGTGATAAATCATGGGAAGTAACGTTCTTCAAGAGAGCCTCCGGCTCATGCCGGAGGGACTCCACCAGTTATTTCAGTTTTTCCAGCAGCAATTCCGCGGGGTGCTTCGCCTTTATCTTTGATCCTGATTTATCCAGCCCGCCGGCCAACTGAATGAGACAGCCGGGACACTCGGCACACACGTACTCCGCGCCCGTATCCTCAATATTTTTCAGTTTTCGCTGGAGCATTTTCATGGAAAGCTTCGGCTGCTTTACCGTGTACGATCCCCCCATGCCGCAGCAGGTGTCGTGTTCAACCATCTCCTTCAACTCATATCCGGCTGCAGTGAGCGCCGCGCGAGGTTCTTTATAAATCCCCACGTGCCGTCTGGCATGGCAGGAATCGTGGTAGGTTATTCTTTGCAGTTGCTGCCCGTCCTTCGGGGTCAGCTTTTTTTCTTCTATCAGCTTATTAACCAATTCGGAGAACATCACTGTCTTTGCCGCCAGCTTTTCCGCGTCCGGGACCAGCGCTTCCATCTTCTCATCTTTCAGCACATGCGGCCACTCCTTTTTAAGCGCCGTCGCGCACGTGGCACAGGCAGTCACCACATACTGCACGTCCTCCGCAAGAAGCGGTTTGATGTTATGGGCCGCTGCCAGGGCTGCCATGTCAAAAGCGCCGCTGCCCCAATGAGGGATGCCACAGCACGACTGCGAGTCCGGGAAAACGACTTCAATCCCCGCCTTGTTCAACACCTTGACAAGGGCCTCACCGATTCTGGGAAACACAAAATCAATAGCGCACCCGGAGAAAAACGCGACTTTTGTTTTGCTTGACGGCTGCTTGATCTTTTTGAACAGATCGCGGAACGGCACAGGTGCAATGGTTGGAAGGCTCCGGTACTCGGAAAGGCCGGACAAAAACATGGGGAGATGCCGGATAAAACCTTCCTTGGCAAACGGCTTCTGGGCAATGGAGGCGGCTCGCAGCATGGTGTGGAAAAATCTGCGGTTATTAATGATCGACAGGGCGCTCTTGTAGATGAACGGCAAACCCTGCTTCGTTGTTAAACGCCGGCGAACTTCAAGGATCAGTTCAGGGATGTCTATCTTTCCGGGGCAGACCTCCTTGCACTTTCCGCAGCCAATGCACAGACCCTGGATATCCTCCGTTTGCTTCAGTTCATTAAACCACGCAGTCAAAATGGTGCCGATGCCGCCGCTATAGACATGCCCCCCGAAGACATGTCCGCCCACCAGCCGGTAAACCGGGCAGACGTTCAGGCAGGACGCGCAGCGAATGCACTGGAGCGCCTCCTTGAATTTTGGATCACTTGCCATGATAGTCCGCTTATTATTCATAAGAATAATGTGGAGATCCTTCATCGATCCATCATCGTTCGGCGTCGGTCCGGTGATAAGAGTCACATAGCTGGTCATGAGCTGGCTGGTTGCACATCGAGGCAGAGCGGTCAGGATCGGAGCCGCGTCGGAATATTTTTCTACCAGTTTTTCAAGGCCTACAATGGCCACGTGTATCTTGGGAAGCGTTGTAACGAGGCGGGCGTTGCCTTCATTCGTGACGGTAACAATTGTTCCGGTTTCTGCAATAGCGATGTTGGCGCCGCTGATGCCCAGGTCCGCCTTGAAAAATTTCTCGCGTAATTCCTTTCTGGCGACCTTTACCAGCTGCTGAGGGTCGCTGGTTAACTTTTTATTTACTTCCTTGCTGAAAAGATCGGAAATCTCTTCCTTGGTGAGATGCAGGGCCGGCATAACAAAATGAGAGGGTGTCTGGTGGGCAAGCTGAACAATCCACTCTCCGAGGTCCGTCTCATCCGCATGAATGCCGTGCTTTTCAAGAAACTTGTTCAGATGGAGCTCTTCCGATGCCATCGATTTTGATTTGGCGACCTTCTTGACTCCTTTTTCCTTGCAAAGGGTCAGAATGTAATCCTTAACGGCCTGATGGCTGTTGGCTATAAAGACCTTCGCGCCGCGTGCTTCCGCGGATTTCTTGAATTTTTCCGCTAATTCGTCGAGATGGCCGGCAGCGCTATCCTTAATCTCGGCAATCTGCGTTCTGAGCGCCTCGAAATCGAGCCCTTCCAATGCTTTTGCGCGGGCAGCGGGGTAATTCCACCGGTCGAGGATGCCGCCCAGGTTCTGGTTTTTCAGTGCACGGTCTATGGATTCTGTAAACGCTTTTTTCATGACTTCATACCTCCCAACTCATCAATGCAAACAATTACGAGACGCTCAGGTCCGTGAACTCCTATGGCAAGCACACGTTCGATGTCTGCGGTCCGGCTTGGTCCGGTGGTCAACGCGATGTAGCCGCTCTTGCCTGGGTCCACTTTTGACAGCAGCGTCGGCAAATCGGCGACGATGCTGTTTGTGCCGAGCAGGGCGATATGAATGGTTGACAGTGCGGCAGCCAGGCGCTGTTCAACGGCAGTCGTGTCTTTTACAACGGTGCCGCTGTTGGCAATTCCCCACTCCATCTGGGTAATGCCGATCAAAGAGTCTTTTGCCAGCTGGCGAGTTGCTTGAAATTTCAAACCGGGCACTCTGTCCGCAAGCGCTTTTGCATCGAATTCCTTCAAAATCGGGCTCTCCGGCCAGATTGCATATGAACCGGGAGCGTCTTTCGTTCCAGCCTTCTTCATGAAGTCCTCAATAAACACGAGTGCTTCCGCCTTCGTGCGAAAGCGGTGGACTTCTGCAGCCACCGCTTCAGCCTTAACCTTGAACATCTCAAACATTTTTTTCCCCTTTCTTGCAAAATGCAATATTCTTGAATTTTCGGAAAATATATGTTTATGACATCCTGGCGATACAGCCTTTTATTAACCGTACAAAAAATACGGTCTTTCACGCATGGTCGGGCATCGTCGAGCTGTGGTGAAAAAAACAATGGTGAGATTATCTTCCCATGGCAGGTCTGGCCGTACCCAATCACAGGCCTTCAGGTCTGGTCATTTCCTCGTTACTCTATAGCTGAAAAATATTCTATTTCTTGATACACCGCAAAAGGCAGCAGCATCTTGCATTACTATAGTATACGAGCCGGCCATTGCCACAGGCAGCAGCAATTAATTACTCAAAAAGCGGAAAAACAAGGCAGGAAAAAGTTAGTTTCAGTTTGCAACTTTTTTAACTATTATGATTATCTTAAAACCAATCAAATTTGAATGCAAGCACTTTCTTGTTTTTTTCGTAAACAGTCGTCCGGAATACTGGTTCATCCGGGAAATGGAATGCTGGTTCGACCATTATGGAGGAACAATGGCCTATCCATGGTATGGGCCAGCGGTACGGCCATTGCGGGGAAATAATGCTATAATAAATGCGTATGGACGCAGCCTTCTACGGTTCTCGGCATTGCAATGCATAGACCACAGAGTGGAGGAACAAGAGTATGCCTCTCGTAATTGGTGTGCCTCGTGAAACAGACCCCGAGGAACGACGTGTGGCTCTCGTACCTGAAGTACTTAAAAAATTCAGCGCACTCGGCGTTCAATGCTGCCTTGAGCGTGGCGCAGGTGCAGGCAGTTATTTCTCCGACGAGGATTTTGGCGCAACCTCTCTGGCCGCCGACAGCGCGGAAGTTTTTTCAAAGTCCGGCATCATTCTCAAAGTACAACCTCCCACTCCTGATGAAATCCGTGCAATGCGTCCGGACACCGTCCTCATCGGTTTTCTTTACCCCTACCAAAGCAGGGAGCGTGCCGCCCTTCTGTGCCGGCAAAACATCACCAGCTTCGCTGTTGAGTTGATCCCTCGCGTTTCCCGCGCTCAAAGCATGGATGCACTCTCATCCCAAGCCACCATTGCGGGGTATCAATGTGCTCTTCTTGCCGGTGTGCTTTCTCCAAAATTCTTCCCCATGCTGACATACGCTGCCGGAACACTGCGTCCGGCCCGGGTGCTGGTGGTCGGCGCAGGCGTGGCGGGACTGCAGGCCATAGCGACTGCCCACCGTCTGGGGGCTATTGTCGAAGCATACGATGTCCGGCCGGAAACCAGAGAACAGATCGAATCATTGGGCGCAAAATTTGTCGATACCGGTGTGGCGGCAAGCGGCACGGGCGGCTATGCGCGTGAATTAACCGATGATGAAAAAGTCCGGCAGCGGGAAAAGCTGGCAAAGGCAGTTTCACAGGCTGATGCCGTGATTACCACTGCGGCGGTTCCCGGGAAAAAGAGCCCCCTCATCATCACAGAAGATATGGTGCGAAGAATGCGCCAGGGGTCCGTTATCGTGGATATGGCGGCAGACACAGGCGGGAACGTCGCCGGCTCGCTTCCCAGAAAAACCATGATTGTCAATGGAGTAAGTATCATCGGCACCGGAAATCTGCCGTCCCGCATGCCGATCCACGCTTCGGAAATGTATTCAAAAAACCTTTTCAATTTTATCGTTCCGTGCATAAAAAACGGTGAACTCCTGCTTGACTGGAACGATGAGATCCTTGCAGGCAGCGTGTTCACCCATGCAGGACAGGTACGAAACGAAAACGTCAAGAAAGCACTGGAGCTTGTTTGAACTGCTTTATTCAAAAAATGTTAGCGGTGATTGATTTTCGCGTGGATGGAGGCTGCTGATGGAAGGGTTTATAGCGCTGTATATCTTCATGCTTGCCGCATTTACCGGCTACGAAGTTATTTCCAAAGTGCCTGTGATTCTCCACACACCCCTCATGTCCGGAGCAAACTTCGTCCATGGCGTGGTGCTTGTGGGCGCCATGGTCGCATTGGGAGAGGCGCAAACGCCGCTTGAAAAAGGAATCGGCTTTTTCGCGGTGCTGCTCGGCGCGGCAAACGCGGCCGGCGGCTACGTGGTGACGGAGCGCATGCTTGCCATGTTCAAAAGCAGAAAGGACCGTTCATGACCACGACCCCTCTCATCAATGCGAGTTATTTTGCGGTCGCCGTGCTCTTTATCCTTGGTTTAAAAAGCATGTCTTCCCCCGTTACCGCCCGGCGGGGCATCCTGTGGGCCGGCATCGGCATGGTGCTCGCCACCCTCGTCACGTTTGCCTGGCCCGGCATGGAGAATTATCTCCTGATGATTATAGCGCTCGCGATCGGCGGCGGAACGGCCTGGTTGTCCGGCAAGAAGGTAAAAATAACCAATATGCCCCAGATGGTCGCCATCTATAACGGCATGGGCGGGGGAGCGGCCGCGGCGATTGCCGCGATCAAACTTTCCTGCTGCGAGTCTCACAACACCATCGTGGTTGCGCTTGCGGTCATCGGCGCTATCATGGGCGCAGTATCATTCTCCGGTTCATGCATAGCATTCACGAAATTGCAGGGCATTATGCAGAAGGCACTCCGTTTACCGTTTCATAATGTCGTTAATATAGTCCTGAATGCCCTCACTATTCTGACTGCCGTTCTGGTTGTCACCTCTTCCCATCCAGCTCCGTATCTGATTGCCGTTCTTTTTGTTCTTGCTCTGGCCCTGGGTGTTATCATTACGGCCCCGATAGGCGGTGCCGACATGCCGGTCGTAATTTCGCTGTTTAACGCGACGACCGGCCTTGCCGTGGGTTTCGAGGGTTTCGTGCTCGCAAACCCCGCTCTCATTATTGCAGGGATTGTGGTCGGGGCGGCCGGAACGCTCCTTACCCAGCTTATGGCAAAAGCAATGAACCGCTCGCTGGCAAACATCCTGTTTAACCCCATCACCGGCGAGGAGCAGACAGGCGCTGCGGGCATAAGCGGCACCATGAAAGAAGTCACCGCGCTTGACGCGGCAGCCATGATGCGCTATGCGCGCAAAGTCATTATCGTGCCAGGCTACGGCATGGCGGTGGCACAGGCACAGCATAAAGTATGGGAAATGGCCAAACTGCTGGAGGAAGCAGGCGTGGAAGTCAAGTTTGCGATACATCCCGTGGCGGGACGCATGCCGGGCCACATGAACGTTTTGCTTGCGGAAGCCGGCGTCCCGTATGACAAGATATTCGACCTGGAAGAAATAAACGCTGAGTTCCCCCAGGCTGATGTGGCGCTCGTAATCGGCGCGAACGATGTGGTCAACCCCGTCGCCCGCATTGACAAGTCAAGCCCCATTTACGGAATGCCCATTCTGGACGCGGACAAGGCGCAAAACGTCATTGTCATCAAGCGCGGCAAGGGCGCGGGATATTCCGGCATCGAAAACGCGCTTTTCTACGCCGAGAATACCCGCATGCTGTATGGCAGTGCGCAGCAGGCTGTGAGCGCGGTTATTCTGCACATAAAAGAAATGGCATCATAGCTACTCCGTGCCGGGGGTGACCACGGCGAAGCAGGAAAACCGCGGAGCAAGTTTAAATCAGGTTCTTGCTGCTATTCTTCCGAAGACGCAAAAGGCATGGGGAAAAGTTTACTGATCAGATTTCTTCCGGCAGGTCTGTTCTGAATAAAGCAAGAATTGCCGAGTGAGGAACGATTAAATATTTTTTTTCTTCGAGCTCAATCTCAATTGCCGACTCTCGGAGGAAAATGGCGTAATCGCCATCCAAAGCCTGGAGAGGAAGATATTTTACGGTGTTCTTTCCGGGAATCCATGATTCAGCAGAAATTGCGTCCGGGATGGGGTACCCCGGCCCCACTTTTATCACTTTTCCACCAAGAATTTTTGCCTTCTCCTTCACGGTCGGGGGGAGATACAGGCCTGAAGGCGTTTTGTCCGCACCTTCATCCGGATCAACAAGAATGCGGTCTCCGACAATGACCAGGTTTTGCAGACGGTGTGTATGTTTGGTGGCCGGCTGTTTGACGCTGCTGAATGACGCGAAGGAAAGTATATCCTCCGTCTTTACCGCGGGAAAATCATTCACTACCGGAGCGTCAGGAAGCACCTGCACCGGGCTGTCTCCCCTGTTCAGTACGGCTTCAATGTCATGCGGTGTACTTACCCGGAGTTCAATCTGGCGGTTCAAGATCATTTCGAGCTCATCAATTGCGGGAAGGTTGTTCGGATCGGACATCGCCACGATAAGCACATCGCCGCCGTCTTCCAGAGGGACAAACCGGTATCGCCGCATGAGGTCAATTGAAATGGTTTCGAAAAATTTTGGGTCAATCCGGAAGCTCATGAGATCAACATACGGCAGGTCCCGCTGTTCTGCCAGTGCTTTCGCGAGATCCTCCTCGCTGACCAGACCTTCTGCCACCAGGAGT
Source organism: uncultured Nitrospiraceae bacterium (assembly GCA_964646375.1). Lineage (GTDB taxonomy): Bacteria > Nitrospirota > UBA9217 > UBA9217 > UBA9217 > JBAZLV01. The sequence goes on from CAZYEF010000004.1 coordinate 39,972, forward strand.
TCTCCCAGCCGTGTCCGGCTGCCGTCAGTCTTTGGCAGAATGTTGCTGATCTGCGCCTGCGTTATGAGCCTCTTGGCAATAAGAATATCGCCTATCCGTTTTCTTCTGAATGATGTCATAAAATCCCTGTTCCCATCTTAAAATCAACAAAGGGTTTTCTTCGCTGGAGTATACACAAATCAGAATATTTTTCAAGTGGTACAAAGACGATTCGCTGTTGTTTGCTCCGGATAATGGATGAAATCTGATGTAACAACAGAAGCGGATGGTTCACCGCGACCGGGTGAACGGCGTTTGTGCACTCCTCGTTTGATGACATGACGGTGGGGGGGCGGTTATATCTTTTCCACTTTTTCGTATACCACCAATTCATTCTGCGCGTGCAGGTCGCTGGGATGATAGAGGGGGATGGCGTATTCCGTCTGCTTGAATTGCACCGGGGCCGCTTTTTTCTCCACCAGACCAAGGGCCACCGCAACGCCGTAAATAATGGCTTCCGGTCGCGGCGGGCAGCCGGGGATATAGTAGTTGACGGGAAGAATCTTCTCTACCGGTCCGAGGACCGGGTAGGTATCGTACCACAATCCGCCGCCGCAGGCGCAGTGACCGATTGCGAACACCAGCTTGGGGGCGGGCATGGCCTCGTACGCCCGCTTCAGCGCCTTGGCGGTGGAGCGCATGGCCGGGCCCTGACAGAGCATGACATCCGCGTGGCGGGGGGAGCCGACCAGCTTGATGCCGAAACGCTCGGCATCGTAGTAGGGCGTGAGCACGTTCAGCACTTCGATATCGCAGCCGTTGCAGCCGCCGCTGTTGGCGTGATATACCCAGAGCGAACGGCCGAACATTTTTTTGCAGAGGTCCTTTAACATGGCGGTCAATCCATTTCTATCCTGATATCATCAAGCACCGGCTCGCTTTCCTCGTAACTTCGCGAACGGAACACCCACCGGTCGTTCTGCAAATCGTCAAACCGGTAGCCTTTGAGCTTCAGTTGCTCCAGCGGCGACGGCTCCTTGAAGCACCGTCCGCAGCGCTGGCAGGTGCTCATGAACAGGTCGAGCTTCTGGCTGATGTCATTGATGCTGGTGGTTGCATTCTCAAATTCCTGGCTCATGGTGATTGCCTTTTCGGGACAGACTTCCGCGCACCGCCCGCAGTAGGTGCAGCGGCGGCCGAGGTATTTCAGAACGCGAACCTCCTGACAGACGTCAAACAGGAGTATCTCCCGCGCCGGACAATTGTTCGCGCAGCCGGCACAGCCGATGCACTTCGCCGCGTTCCAAATGGGACGGCCCCTGAATCGTGGAGGCACCGGTTTGGGCTGCGCCGGATACGATAAGGTCACCCGCCCCGCTTTCAGGCAGACAATCGCTTCTTTCAATTTACTCAGGACAGACATGCCTCACCTCGATCAGAATCCATAACTCGCCAGAAGCAGTGCGACCAGCGCGAGCACCAGTAGAAACGCGAAATACCGGATGGCCTGATCAATGCGGTACCGCGCATGCGTCGCGGCCACC
>CAZYEF010000005.1:0-34663 GCA_964646375.1 uncultured Nitrospiraceae bacterium
GCTGATTATGGTTTTCTTTCTGCTGTTTGTAAATACCACGTTCCGGGTATTTTATGGGAAAATAAAAAATTGCAGGCTATTGCAAATTGATGCGAAGGGAAGTATCTGGGCGGATTTATATATATTTATAACTAATTTATCAATACTACTTTTGAATAAAAACTGTTATTACTAGAACCAATATTAAAAAAGGGATCAGGCTAAGATGACTATGTCATATTTTCTGCAGCATGCATACTGCTGGTCTGTTGCCATGCTCGTTATTTCGTATTTTCCTTAATCACCTGCCCCGGACTTACAAAGGAAATCCCCTGCCCGGATGTAGCACCGATCATGACGCATTCAATAATGGGAGCATTTATTATTTTCTGGGCGGACCATTTCACGATAAAATTTGCTCCGACTCCACCCGCGGTATCGCTTTCCGGAATATAGATGGAGGTTGACTCAAGCGGGCCCAGGGTCACCGCTTGCTGATAGTATGCTCGCACCAACTTCCCTTTTGTGTCAAAATAATTCGCTGACAGGACGGTGAGAGAATTTGCCATATCGGTGTTCCGTATGCTCAGGATGGCTGCAAGATAAAACGGGATCTGCTTGGGTGCGGTAAACACGTTGGAATAGACCGGCACATAAACCGTCTGTCCTTTTGACAAATTATATTGTTCGGCGGCGCTCCCTTCATGCCAGCACAGAAGAAGGGAGAGAACCATTCCGTACTGTATCAGTCTGCAAAGCAGCTTTTTCATATAGCTACCTCCCGATTGTTTACTGCCCACACCGATCTTTTTTCATCTGACAGACTCCGGCTGATCCGTCCGGAATGGTCATATTCATCGTTGTCGTGCTGTAACTATATCACAAAGCAGTGCTTCTGCAACAGCCTGGACGTGTTTTTTTTGGTATGATAATATTGCGCCGAAAAAAAAGAAACATGATCGGTTTGCTGAATTCCGTACGCTTCAGCTGACGGAATCCGGCTGGCCGCCTTTTAGCACTGCATGAAGAGTTTCGCTTAAATCCGTAAGTTTATACGGCTTGGAAATGATGGCGGAAAAACCGCTTTCACGGTAGTTTGCCATTATGGAGTCCTGCGAATATCCGCTTGAAACAATTGCCTTGACGTGAGGGTCCGTCTTCAGCAGTTCCTTTATGGCTTCCTTGCCCCCCATTCCTCCCGGAATGGTCAGATCCATGATAATCGCATCAAATGGACGCGACGTTGCTCGTGCTTGTACGTACAGTTCAATGGCTTCGCGTCCGTCCCTGGCATATCCGGCCTCATATCCGAGCGTGTCAAGCATCGCACCTGCAACGTCCCTCAGCATTGCGTCATCATCCATAATCAGGATCTTTCCATTTCCGTAAACAGGAGCATCTGCCGCAGGTTTTTCAGGCGGGATACGTTTTGTGGAGGCGGGGAGAAATACCGTAAAAACCGTTCCTGTTCCCCTTACGGATTTCACCATGATATATCCGTCGTGTTTCTTGATAATGGAATAGGCAATGGCCAATCCAAGACCGGTTCCTCCCTGTTTTGTCGTAAAATACGGATCGAAAATTCTTTTCAGCTGCTCGGTTGAAATTCCTGCCCCCTGGTCTTCCACCGTTATTTTCAAGTAATTTCCTTCCGGCAGCGGAACACCGTCTTTTTCACTTAGTACGGCATTGTTCGCGCAAACCCGGATAATTCCGCCATCAGGCATTGCCTGGTCAGCGTTCAGAACAAGATTGTGGACCACCTGGCTCACCTGTCCTTCATCGACCTCTATCGGCCACAAATCATCCGCCAGATTTAATTCACACTTGACATTGGACCCCCGCAGGGAAAATATTGCCGATTCTCTTATGATTTCGCTGAACGTCGTCGTTTTCTTGATCGGAGCCCCTCCCCGGGAGAACGTGAGCAGTTGGTGCGTCAAGTCCTTTGCCCGCAGGGTCGCGTGTTCAGCCATGGCAAGTTTTGCATACGATTCATGATCCTGTCCCAGGGAAAGTTTCACCATACTGATATTTCCCATGATCGAGGTGAGAATATTGTTAAAATCATGCGCAATACCCCCCGCGAGAATCCCGATTGATTCAAGATTCTGACTCTTCTGAAGTTCCGCTTCCATCTTTTTACGGTCTGTGATATCGGTCATGACGGCCATGATGCTGCTGATCTGCCCCTGCGCGTCGTGCAAGGGCGACGCGGAGACACTGATATGGACCGCTGCGCCATTTTTTCTTTTCAGGATGACTTCCTCGTCGAAAAGAGATTCTCCGCTCAGCAATCGGTTTCTGAGCAGCTGAAACTCCTCCCGATCCGAATCCTGCAGCAGTGAATAAAACCTGCCGATTATTTCATCTTTGCTCCAGCCGAAAATCCGCTCCGCTGTTTCATTCCACATCGTGACAATCCCTTTCGGACTGAGCGTTATGATGGCGGCAGGCGAAGCCTGCAGGGTGGCATGTAACCGGTCATTGGCGTCCCGCAGCGCTTCTTCAGTTTTCTTTAATGCAGTAATATTGGTGGCAGCACAAACCGCGCCAAGCAATATTCCACCGCTGAAGCTGATGAGAGAGCCTGAGAAAAGCATCGGTACTTTTTCACCCTGCTTGGTGATATACTCAATTTCGATGTTATTGATCAGCTTTCCCCGGAATATGTCTTCAATAGAGCTCTTGACAGCCGCAGGCCGTCCCAATATCAAATCAAACGGCCGTCCGATCAGATCCTTCTGATCATATCCAAGCTGCCGGCACGCGGTTTGATTGGCCAGAGTAATTGTCCCGTCAGAGGAGATGACAAACAACGTGTCTACCATGCTGTTGATGATGCTGTCCACGTAATATTTGGACACGGTTGTTTTTTCCAGGTCCTCTGCCATTTGGTTGAAACTATCCACCAGCATCTGCATCTCGCCGGTTGTTGCGGCCCTGACGGAAGTGTAAATTTCCCCCTTCGCAAGCCGTGCAGCCGCCTGCCCAAGTTCTATAATCGGATCTCTGAGCGTTTTCCCGGTCGTAATATACAGCGTGATACCGACAGCGCAACCGGCAAGAATGCTCAGCAGAATCACCAGCAATATTGTCCTGGTAATTTGTTCCGTAATGGCGTGTTTTGACATGCCGACCGTAACGCTGCCCAGAACATCGGTTCCGCGCATGATTGGTACGGTTACTTCCCTGGCAACCGCTTGCTTATTGATGCTTTCGATAATAGCAACGAGATCGCTTTCCGTTGCCGTCATCGGCAGAAAGCTTTTTATTCCCTGCCAATTTAAATTGATGCTTTCCCGTTTCGTGGTAAGAATTTTTCCACTGGAGTCCGTGATAACCGCATAAATAATCTCTTCGTCCGTGATCGGTTCAGTACTAACGACATCAAGCCGCGAACTGCCCTGCATGCCCAGGAGTTTCTCATTATGTCTTGCAATTTCAGAGGCAAAACTGGATGCCTTGCTCATCAGGGCCTTCTCAAGTGCTGCTCCGACTGTTATCGCAATAGTCGCGCTCAAAACACAGGTGCTTAGAAAGAGAACAATAAAGATGTCCCGCAGCAGTTTATATCGTATGTTTTTTTTAAAATTCCATTTAAACATGCATTTTCCCCGAGACAGCAGCCGTTCTAGAAGGCTTTTAGCACTCCGCAGTAATCCCTCGACTTCTGCCAGAGGGGCTCCATTTTTCACACCTCGTCCAAAAAATTTTATTTATTATTTGATATTTCCCGCTCGTTATCCTCCGCTGCCCGTAACAGCCTGTTATCTCGTATCTCTTATCGGTTTCTGTCATAAGAACTTAAGACCTGGTTACGCGGCATGCAGCATATGGTTTTGCAGAAATCCTTTGCTATATCAGCACCGCTGGGTTATTATAACCAGCTGTATATATCAGTCATTTTTTTCAGAGACACATATAAGGTTTTCTCATATGCTCCAGGTTACCAACATCGAAAAATCCTACGGCAAGCAGGTCCTGTTCGACGGAGTAAGTTTCACCATAAACCCGCGCGAGCGCGTCGGGCTCGTCGGGAGGAACGGCCATGGAAAATCCACGCTCTTCCGCATGATTCTGGGCGAGGAGCACCAGGATTCCGGCACAATCACGATTCCTTCGGGATACACCATAGGGCATCTTTCGCAGCATATTCACTTTACAGAGCCCACGGTGCTTCAGGAAGCATGCCTCGCACTGCCGGTGAACGAAGACCACATGGAGGAAACATACAAGGCGGAGGCGATTCTTCACGGACTGGGGTTCGCAGCTGATGACTTCAGCAGGCCGCCTTCCTCGTTGTCCGGAGGCTATCAGGTCCGGCTGAATCTTGCCAAGGTGCTCATCTCGGAGCCGAATCTTCTGCTTCTGGACGAACCGACAAACTATCTCGACATCGTTTCCGTCCGGTGGCTCACGAATTTTTTGCGCGCCTGGAGAAATGAACTTATCATCATCACCCATGATCGTGAATTCATGGACGGCGTCACGACCCATACCATGATCATCCACCGCTGCAAAATGAGAAAAATCGCCGGCGGCACGCAGAAACTGTACGATCAAATCCTCATGGAAGAGGAAATCTACGAAAAAACGCGCCAAAATGACGAAAAAAAGCGGCGGGAGATTGAGCAGTTCATCAATCGCTTTCGCGCCCAGGCGACCAAAGCGCGGGCGGTCCAGTCCCGGATTAAGGCGCTGTCAAAACACGAGCAGCTCGGCAAACTGGAAGAGATCAAAAATCTTGACTTTAAGTTCCGCCCGTCGCCCTTCGAGGCGAAATGGCTGATGACCATTGACGATCTGACTTTTTCCTTCTCGCGGGACGGCCGGAACCTCATCGAGGGGCTGTCTTTTGCCGTCGGGAAAAAAGACCGCATCGCGGTTATCGGGAAAAACGGCAAAGGAAAGACCACCCTGCTGAACCTGCTGGCGCAGGAGCTTGCCCCGACCGGCGGAGAAATAAAAACACACCCCAATACGAAGATCGCCTATTTCGGACAGACCAATATCAACCGGCTGAACCCGTCCCATACTGCCCTCGACGAAATAATGCATGCGCACCCGGACCACAGCCACAATATTGCGCGTTCCATCTGCGGGCTGATGATGTTCGAGGGCGACAACGCTCTCAAGAAGGTCAGTGTCCTTTCCGGCGGCGAAAAAAGCCGTGTGCTTCTGGGAAAGCTCCTGGTTTCCCCGGCCAATCTCCTGCTTCTCGACGAGCCGACAAACCACCTTGACATGGAGTCCATTGACTCGCTGATTGAAGCCATCGAGGAGTTCGACGGCGCGGTCATCATTGTAACGCACAGCGAGATGATCCTGGAGGCAGTTGCGACAAAACTGATTGTGTTTGACAACGATACTGCCAGCCTTTTTGAAGGAACGTATTTTGATTTTCTGGAACGGGTGGGATGGCAGGACGAAGGTGGTGTGCGTACCCGGCCTGCAAAGAAAAAAGACGCCGCTCAAAAAACAACGAACAAAAGGGACGCAAAAAAAATTAAAACGGCCATCATTGCCGATAAATCAAAAGCGCTCGGCGCGCTCAAGAACAGAACCGCTGCCCTTGAAGCGGAAATCACGTCCCTTGAGCAGCGTGCCGAACAGGACACCCAGGCATTGCTCGATGCATCAGCAAAAGGCGAGGCCCTTGCGATCAGGAGCCTGTCCCAGTCCGTCAGCGAAGCAAAGGCGAAGATTGACGCCCTTTTCGCGGAACTGGAATCGGTTACCAACGAGCATGATGCAAAAGCGCGGGAATTTGATCAGCAGATGCAGGAGCTTGATCACGTGACCTGATTTTCCGGCGGCTCAGACCTTGAACTGCCTGACGATGGTTTGCAGTCCGACGGAAAGCGTCGACAGATCCGCAGACGCGCCTGCGATCTGTTCCGCCCCGGAGGATGTCACCTTCGATGTGGCCGCGACCCCGGCAATGTCCGAGGTGATCGTTTCCGCGACCGTCGACATTTCCTCGGTTGCCGAAGCGATCTGCTGGACCATCTCCTGCAGCTCGGTGATGCTTTTCGTGATCAGCGCGAGCGCGGACCCGGCTTCCCGGGACAAATTCACGCCCGACTCGACGCGCTCAAAGCTGCCATTCATAGCTGAAATGGCCCCCTCGGTTTCGTCCTGCACGGCCTTGATCATGCCGCCGATCTCTGTAGTGGCATGCGCCGACCGTTCGGCCAGTTTTCTCACTTCATCGGCGACCACGGCGAATCCCCTGCCTTCTTCGCCCGCCCGCGCGGCTTCAATTGCCGCATTCAGCGCCAAGAGATTCGTTTGCTCGGCAATTGACCTGATCACTTCAAGAATTTCCCCGATCTGCTTGGATCGGCCTCCCAGCGAGGTCATGAGCCGGGAACTTTCAGACATGGCTTTCGCGATATCCTGAACTTCTGCCACGGTCTTTATGACGATCGCCTCACCGTCCCGAGCCGTCTTCAGCGCTTTTTCCGAGGATGTCGCGATATTGGAAGCGTTTTTTGCTATGTCGACTATGGTCTGGGACATCTCCGTGGTTGACGTCGCAAGTTGTGTCACCCGGGCAGCCTGGTCGGCCATACCTTGCGATATCTGCCGGGCATTCGAGCTCAAGTCTCCGCTGCCCGATGCAACCCGCTCCGCAGACGATTGAATATTGCCGACAATTCCCTTCAGTTTTCCGACCATGCCGGTCAGCATTGCGCACAATTGACCGACTTCATCTCTGCATTGCTCCGTGATGATAACGGTAAGATCTCCGTTTGCAACGCGTTCAGCCGCGCCCGTGGCTGTTTTAAGCTGTTTTCTGATCCCGAACGTTATCCATCCGGCGAATACGCCGGACAGCAGCACAGCGCAAATGGTAAAAATGACGAGCAGCAATATCGCTTTCTTTTCGGCTTTTTCCGCGTCCGCCCCGGCCTCTTGTGTCATTTTCACTTCATAGAGCGCCAATGCTTCTATGGCGGGCATGTAACGTTCGCGTTGAATTTTCCGGACATCAACCAGCCGAAGCTGCTTTGCAGCCTCAATTCTGTTTTCGTTCATCAGCCGGATGAACGTTTTCATCGCGTCATCATATTCTTTTTTCGCGGGCATGAACGCTTCATATAATCTTTTCCCCTCGTTCGTGTCCACGCCTGCGCGCAGCTTTTCTATATTTGTGTCTATATCCTGCATCGCTTTTTCGATCCTGACAAGATCCTTTTGCACCTCCGCCTTGTCCGTCAGCAAAAAGACACCAAATGAGGAACGGGCAATAACGTTTGTTTTGTCGAGGGTGTTGCTCGCAAGCACCGCGCGAGAAAAATGGTTGCTCGTGATGTCTTTCAGACACGCACCGATATTCCGATACCCATGGATGCTAACCCAAACGATGGCGAACATTATCAGAATAACAAGACCGAACCCGATGATAAGCCTGGCACAGATTTTCAAATTCTTCATAAACACACCTCCGTATTAACGAGCGCCGTTTCATCATCAATCCGAACTTTTGACACTGTCTTTCTTGTCGGTTTCTCTGTTGCAAACTTTAGCAACCAACATGCATGAATGAATATTGTTGGAGGGTTCTCTATAAGCCGGCTCGTAATACTATGGTAAGAGGGCAATTGATTTCAGGCAAAACAAAGGAAAGAAAGGAGACTGCCTGCCCTGACTCAAAAAATCAAGGGCAGACAAGAGTAAGGAAGGAATGGATACTGAAACTTTCTAATCCAAGTTGCATCATCCCTTAATGTATGAACAGCAGTAATCTGTCACCGTCTTCACGTTGAGCTGAAACTTTGCATCCGCGGCAACTTCAAAGGACTGGCCATTCTTAATTGTTTTCCAGGCATGTTCTCCGGGCAACAGCACAGCAAGTTCTCCTGACATGATTTCCATGAGCTCTTTTTCCTTGGTGCCGAACTCGTATTCTCCCGGAAGCATTATGCCGAGCGTTTTCCGCGATCCATCAGGAAAGAGCACGGTTCTGCTCACAACCTTGCCGTTAAAATAGATGTTTGCTTCGCGGACTATTGAGACATTCCTGAATTCTGACATGGTTCCTCCTCACAAACAGTTTATCATCCGGGTAAAAAGCCGCTCCATTATAGCGGTGACAGCAGTTGCCCCATCTGCCAAAAATACAGTAACACAAATGACAGGACAAAACAATCTTGTACTCAAAAGGTATTAGTAAAAATCCTTGTTAAAAAATACGAATATTTTTAATTACTGCAATGTTCTTTCTTGAAAAGTCAAAAAGCTTTTGATAAACTTTGAGGCAATGTGTAACGAATATAGCAACTGACGCTGTCGGACAAATAGCTACTGCGAAAAGCGCCATGCAAGTACGGGAACGATTACGAACACCGCTTCAGTATACGAGGTGACGTATGGCGAAGTTCAAAAAATACGGCGATTCCCAGGATAGGATACCTTCTAAAAGAATCTCCCTGCAAATACATCTCTGCAACCGCGACTTTTTCGTGCAGTCTCTCCCCGATAACTCGACAATACATCTCATCACCATATTCAGTATCCAATCAATCCCAAACAGTACCCCCTCATACAACCCTCATTTTTTTTATACAAGCTGCCAGCTCCTTTTTCTTATAAAATAATTTTTTCAGGATCGGCTCCTGCGGCGGACCTGAACTATATTGGTTGAGCCGTATTTCGCGCCAGCACTTGAAAAACAAAAAGGAGGTGAAAAGAACTGCTGATTTAAAAGCGCAGCAATATTCACTGCATGTTTACTCGGATTGCGCTGTCTGTTGGCAAGGCTTGACCGGGCATGGTGCCCGATCAGGTTCTGTGCATTTCACAACTTTGCCGATAAGGAGGTAATAATGAGTGAACAAGAAAAAAAAGATTTCGCTGTAGACCCGGGTTGCGGGCCCAAATTTGAGACTGCGGATTTCCCGGAACCCTTAAGAGATCTTTCTCCCAAAAAACTTATGGCAGTCCTGGGGCCGGCCGTCATCGCCCTGGGCGGAACAATCGGCGGTGGAGAATGGCTGATCGGCCCGGCCATTTTTGTTAAATATGGGCTTGCCCTCCTCTGGATCACCACAATCTCATCGCTGCTGCAGGTATTTCTAAACCTGGAAATGTGTCGTTATACTCTTTACACCGGCGAGCCGATCACGGTGGGGTTCATGCGGCTGAAGCCCGGAAAAGCCTTCTGGGGCTGGCTCTTTACTATCGTCGGTTTCATAGAGCGCGGTTTGCCCGGATGGGCCCTAGGAACAGCCACTGCTATCGTTGCCTTGCAGCTAGGCATAATCCCGGGCGCCGGAGACAAGAGCACCGTCATCATGTGGGGTTATATAGTTTTTCTCTCCTGCTGTGTTATCATCACCCTGGGCAAAAGTGCGGAGCGAACGCTCGAATGGGCAAACTGGATCATGATGATAACTGTTTTGGGCGGACTTTTGATACTCGACCTGTATATCGTTCCCGGCAAAGTCTGGATGGATGGTGTGAAGGGATTCTTTACCTTCGGATACATCCCTCAGGGCGTTGATCTTCTCATGCTGGGCGCTCTGGTCGGGTATTCAGCGTATGGCGGGTTCGGCAACAATGCCATAACCAACTGGTACCGTGACAAAGGATACGGCATGGCAGGAAAAATTGGCTATATCCCCGCATTGATCGGCGGAAAAGAAGTTCATGTTTCATCGAGCGGAAAAATCCCTGCCAATACACCTGAAAATATGTCCCGGTGGAAGGGTTGGTGGAAACTCCTGAACATTGATCAGATCGGCGTTTTCTATATCGGCGCCATGCTGGGAATGTTTTTGCCGGGCATCCTTTATGTAGGAACCCTGCCGGTCGGCCAGAGCCTTCCTTCCTGGGGCATCGCCGCTTCCTCATCCAGCGGCCTGGTCCAGCATCTCGGACAATTCGGATGGTTCCTTGCGCTCTTCTTCGGCTTCTGGATCCTGTACTCCACCGCCATCAGCAACGTGGACCTCGTGGTGAGACAGGGCACGGACATGCTCTGGTTCGCATCCGACCGGATCAGAAATATGGCAAAGAATGATATCAGAAAAGTGTACTATGTTCTTTTGGGTGCGTTTGCCATCTGGGGAATCAGCTACATGAATATAGCCGTACCTCTGATCATTCTGGCAGTCAGCGCCAATGTGGCCAATTTCACCATGGCTCTTTCGGCAATTTTGACTCTTCGGCTGAATAGAAAAGTGCTGCCAAAGGAATATCGTGGAAGCCTGTTCAGGGAAATTATGCTGATATGCGTTTTTGTGTTTTTTGGTTTCTTCTTCTCCCTGTTCGTCATCTACAAACTCCTTACGTAGCATTCCGAAGCATGCTGCATATCCATGAAAAAACCCCTCACCTGTTTTGGGCGAGGGGTTTTAATTTGACCGTCGTGATGGATTATTATATTACCAAACTGAAAGAACTGCATCTCCTCTTTACGGTTTAACGGGTCAGGCGGCGATATTTAATCCGGTGCGGCTGGTCTGCCTCAGCGCCAAGCCGCGCCTTGCGGTCCGCCTCGTACTCGGAATAATTCCCGTCGAAGAAGACCACCTTGCTGTCGCCTTCAAACGCGAGAATATGCGTGGCGATTCTGTCCAGGAACCAGCGGTCATGGCTGATGACCACAGCGCAGCCCGCAAAATTCTCGAGCGCTTCCTCTAGGGCGCGCATGGTATTCACATCCAGGTCGTTTGTCGGCTCGTCCAAAAGCAATACGTTCGCTTGTTCCTTCAGCATGCGGGCAAGGTGCACGCGATTCCGCTCTCCGCCAGAAAGCATGTCCACCTTCTTCTGCTGGTCCATACCCGAGAAGTTGAAGCGGGCGACATACGCGCGGGAATTCACAAGCTGTTTCCCAAGCTGCACCTGGTCCTGCCCGTCGGTTATCACCTGCCAGATTGTCTTGCTGGGATCAAGCGCTTCCCTGCTCTGGTCTACATACGCAAGTTTCACTGTTTCGCCGGTTTTAAGCGTGCCAGTGTCCGGTTTTTCCTGGTTGGTTATCATGCGGAACAGCGTTGTCTTGCCCGCGCCGTTCGGACCGACCACTCCAACGATGCCGCCCGGCGGCAGCATGAAGTTCATGTTCTCCACCAGGATATTGTCGCCGTAGGCTTTCGTCACGTTCTCCGCTTCAATCACAACTTTTCCGAGCCGCTGTCCCGGCGGAATATAGATCTCAAGCTCCTTCGCGCGTTTTTCCCCTTGCTGGCCCAGCAGCGCTTCATACGAATTGATGCGCGCCTTTGCTTTCGCATGTCTGCCCTTGGGGGACATCCTGATCCACTCGAGCTCCCGCTGGAGGGTCTTCTGACGGTCGCTTTCCGTTTTTTCTTCCTGCTTCAGACGTTCCTGCTTCTGCTCAAGCCATGACGAGTAATTCCCTTTCCAGGGAATGCCCTGGCCGCGGTCAAGTTCGAGTATCCAGCCCGCGACATTATCGAGAAAATATCGGTCATGCGTAACGGCAATCACCGTGCCTTCGTACTGTTGCAGATGGTGTTCCAGCCAGGCCACGGACTCCGCATCCAGATGGTTTGTGGGTTCGTCCAGCAGCAGGATGTCCGGTTTCTGGAGCAGCAGCCGGCAGAGCGCCACTCGCCTCCGTTCCCCGCCGGAAAGGACTTTCACCAGGGTATCGCCGGCAGGACACCGCAGCGCGTCCATGGCCAGATCGAGCCTACTGTCGAGATCCCAGGCATTGGCATGGTCTATCTTTTCCTGCACCGCGCCCTGCCGCTCGATCAGCTTCTGCATCTCGTCGTCATTCATGGGTTCACTGAACTTCGCGGAGATGGCGTTGTACTCGTTTACCAGATCCACGATTTCCTGTACGCCCTGTTCCACGATCTGGCGGACTGTTTTGTCGTTGTCAAGCGCGGGTTCCTGCTCAAGAAAACCCACGGTATATCCGGGAGAGAGAACCGCTTCCCCCACAAATTCCTTGTCCACGCCGGCCATGATGCGCAGGAGCGAGCTTTTACCTGAACCGTTCAGACCCAGCACGCCGATCTTTGCACCGTAAAAATAGGAAAGATAAATGTCCTTCAGCACCGGTTTCTTGTCGTAAAATTTGCCCACTCCCACCATGGAGTAGATGATTTTGTTCGGCTCATTTGCCATGTTTTCCGTGATCCTTCCGTATAAAAGTAGGCCCTGTTGTACTCTGATTGCACCCTTGTGTCAACAGAAAAGAATGCCTGTCACGTTTTCAAATTCAGCATATCGGCATTACGGAAAAAAACCTTCCGCGCGCATAGTACGGCTTATTTCATCCGCACGCAGGACAGTCGGGGTCTTTTCTGGTTTTGAACCTGTGAAAAGCGCCTGTTTCGCCTTCCCATACCAGCAATTCACCTCTCAGCGATGAGCTTTTCCCCGCGAGATAGTTGATGGCCTCAAACGCCTGCAGGGAACCGACGACGCCCGCCGCGGCGCCCAGCACCGGTGAAACTTCGGCCGGCGGCGCCTCAGGGAAAATGCAGGACAGGCATGGCGTCTCCGGTGATTGAACGATGGTGAGCCGCCCCTCCAAGCCCCGGATGCTGCCGAACACAAGGGGGATTTTCCCCCGGATGGCGCACTCGTTCAGCAGATAGCGGGTCTCAAAATTGTCCAGACAATCAATAATGATATCGGAGTCTCCCACGAGTTCGGCGACATTGCTGCCGATGATTTTCTCGGGAAGCGCCGTTATAGCGATCTCGGGGTTGACGCACTCGAGCGTCTTCCTGCTCGACGCCGCCTTGTTCACGCCGATACGGGTATGGTCGTGCAATATCTGTCGGTTGAGGTTTGAAAGTTCGACGGCATCATAATCGCAGATCCTGATGGTTCCCACGCCGGCAGCCGCCAGATACATTGATGCCGGTGATCCAAGACCGCCGGCACCGGCGACAAATACCGTGGAAGCCTTGAGTCTGCGTTGCGCCTCTTCCCCCCATCCTTCCATTATCATCTGTCTGTTGTAGCGTTTTTGCTCGTTTGGTGAAAAATTCACGCGCTTACTCCTGCTGTTCGACTGTTGCGTGGTGAAAAAAATTATTTCAGCCGCACACGCGCTTTCCGAATCATCTTGTCCGGAACATACGAGGATTTGAATATTCGCAGGTTCTCCCTGTCAAGGTCCTGTTCCAGATTCAGGTATTTGTATTTCGGCGGCAGTATCTTCGCAAAATTGTTGAACAGGTACTGATACACCCCTTTGAACTTTGTCCTGGCTTTCGCAAAGTGCAGTACAAAAGTTTCCTCGTTCAACTCCTCGCCCAGTACAAAACCTGCCGGTTCATCGTCCGCGTAGTATATCCCGCCGCAGAGGATCAGTTCCTCGTACCGGTCAAGCGACTCAAGACAGGGCCTGTAGTCGGTTTCTTCCGGCGCCGACTCTGAAGTCTTCAGCCAGTCATCCAGAATAAAGCGCGCGTCGCCTAGACGGTCATTCGTAAGCGGCCGCGCGTCGTGCCGGTAGGCTTCAAGAAATTGTTTGAGCAGGTTTCTTTTTTTATGGAGATGGCGTCCGGCGTAGCTGCTCATTTTCGCGACGGTGTAGACATAATCTGCGTCGCCTTCTGCAAAGGTTATTTCGAATTCACGCGAATCGAACAGGGCAAGCCGGTCCTCCGGTACGGGAAACAGAAAGTCAACACCCCGCATCTTTTCTTTCAGGCAGGCAAAATCCATTTCTCGGATGTCTCGTGTGGGCATGAGATACGCGTGTCCATCATAGGACCTGCCCCTGATGAAAATATCGTCGTCAAACAGCACTTCGTATTCATGATTTTCGCGGAACAGATAGAGGTTCGCAAACGTGTATTCGGATACCACGGTCTCGACGGCCTTGAACCGCGGCATAAGCAGTTCTTTGTGTTCTATCCCCAGTTTTTCAATTCTCATGGAGTGTCCATTTCGCATTTATCAGCTGTTGGATTCATAATGCTCATCATGAATATAGTGGATGATCTCCCAGGAAGTCTCTTCAATGGATTTGTTTGTGGTGTCGATCATCTTCCAGCTCCGGTTTTTTCTGAGAAGACCCCAGATATGTTCAACCTCGGCAAATATCTTCTTAAAATCACTGTAACTGTGCTCCAGATTGGAATGCTTTTGGCGCACCTGCCTCACTTTCTGCAAAACCTCGGGGTTCATGTTGAGGCAAATGACCCTGCGCTGGTCAATTTTAAACAGCTCCTCCGGCAGGGGGATGTCCGGCACCACGGGAATATTGGCCACCTTGTAGCCTTCCTGGGCAAGATAGAACGACGTGGGTGTCTTTGAAGTCCGGGAGAGTCCAAGGATGACGACGTCAGCCGCGTTCAACCCCTCCGTTCTCTTCCCGTCGTCGTGCTGCAGCGTGTATTCAATTGCGTCAATCCGCTTGAAATAGCGCTCGTCGACTTTTCTGAGCAGCATCGGATTTTCCAGCGGTTCCTGCTGCAGATACGAAGCGAGCGTATGGATGAGCGGACCCAGGATATCAAGATGGAATATTTTGTTCTTTGTACAATAAGCGATAGTATGGTCCCGCATTTCCTTTTTAACGAATGTGAATGCAATAAGCGCCCGTGCGGATTTTGCCCGGTCGAGAATCTCCTGCAGATCGTCTATCGAATCGATATTGTGAAAAAGCGACATTTTTGCCCGGGCGCGGTTGAACTGCACAATGGCGGCGCGCATGATATGAAGACCGCTCTGGCCGGTGGCATCGGAGATGATGTGGATCTTTTTTATAGACATGGGTGGGCCTCCTTGCGGTGTTCCGGGAAATGTGCTGTCCAGTGGAGCCTCCGGCAGGAGCCGAAGACTTCCTTCATAAACATGACCTCCCGCAACGTACTGTACTCCTCCCCCCGACGGAAATCGGGGATTCCCTGTCGCAGGAATGAAAGTATGCTCCGTTCACCGGAAAGCGAATCAGGAGCCTTGAACGGGGTTTTGCGCTCCTCCTGATGATGTATTGACGATAACAAAACAAAAATACCCTGTCAATTGTAAAGTACCGTTGCAAAAATCGAAATCCTGCGTAAAGCCCGCTGCTTCCGGCCAGTTCCTCATTAGTCCGAACTCCGCACGTAAACGCGGAAAACAAGACCTCCTGCACGGTATTTTATGCTATGTTTTATTCATGTACAAAAAAGTGCTCGCCGCAGTCAATGAACACCTGAATTCCGAGGTGTCGGCCCGGTATGCGTTGCATCTGGCAAAAGCTGCAAATGCACGGATTTACTTCTGCTCCATTGCGGAACACGGCCTGAACGACAAAAATTTCGGCGCCGCCGTGGAAGCGGTCAAGCGGCTGGCTGCGCGGGCGGACGAATTCGGCCTCAAACCAAGCTGCATTCTCGAGACAGGTGACCCGGTCGAGCAGATCAGCAAAATCGTAAGCGAGGAAAATATTGACATCGTTTTCGCTTCCACACGCAGGGAGGATCTGGAGCAGCGTTTTTACGCGCGAACCATGGCAAGGCGGTTGTCGCTCGCCCTTCCCTGTTCCGTCGCCCTTGTGCGGGTGGCGCATCTCGGTCGTGTGCATCCCAGAACCATTCTTATTCCGCTCAAGGCACGCATCGACCATGTTGCTGAACGTGCCGCCTTCACGGGCCTCATGGCCGGCGCTTTTGCTTCCAGCGTTTCTCTTCTGCACGCGCCAAAACCGCTGAAACGTTTCTTCCACGGGGAAATACATTTGACGCCTGTGGAATGGGAAACGAGGCTGCCGGCTGACATCAGCCGGTTCATCGATGCCCTCGGTCATTATCATGTTTCTCACGAAAAGAAGCTCGCTTCAGGCGTCGCAGGCAGAAACATTGCGATCGAGGCCTCCATCAAACGGCATGATCTCATTATCATGGGTGCGAGCATCAGAAGCTTGTGGAGTTCCCTGCTCCGGGGAAACCCCGTGGAGCAGGTACTCCGGTATACCCCATGCAATCTCATCATTTTAAAGCCGGTACAGTAACCGGCATCTGCCGCGGAGCTCCGTGTCCGGGCAGGGACGACAATAACGGGTGCAAATCCGCAGACATTCATTAAACATTGTTTCCGGGTTCCCGATTTTTTGCGGTCGGTATTTCTTTATTTCAGCGCGCCAGAAACATGAAAATTAATGCTTTAACAAAAGATGAAGTCTTCCGCAGTCTGGTGAGCACCAACCAGGGCCTTTCCGAGGAGGAAGCAGACCGGCGGCTGCGCGAATTCGGGCTCAATGAAATTTCGGATGTAAAAAGAAAGCATCCGGCCATGAGGCTCCTGGCTCATTTTACGCACTTTCTCGCACTCGTGCTTCTGTTTGCCGCCGGGCTCTCTTTTTTTTCCGAATATCTGCGTCCCGGCGAGGGCATGCTCACGCTCGGTTTTGCCATTCTTGCCGTCGTTTTTATAAACGCGCTCTTCACCTTTATACAGGAATACCGCGCGGAGAAGGCTCTCGACGAGCTCAGGAAACTTCTGCCTTTTTATGTAACCGTCGTCCGTCAGGGCCGGGAACAGGAGCTTCCCGCGCGCCACATCGTGCCCGGTGACCTGATCCTCCTTTCCGAAGGCGGTAAAGTTCCCGCGGACGCCAGGCTTATCGAGACTGCGGAACTGAGAGTGAACCATGCGCCGTTGACCGGCGAATCCGAACCGCTCCTGAGAAATCCGGAGCAGCACCCCGGAGAATTCGGAGAAAGCCCCAATATTGTCTTCGCGGGCACAACGGTTGTCAGCGGTTCCGGAAAAGCGGTCGTGTTCGCAACCGGCATGGGCACGGAATTCGGACGGATTGCGCATTTGACCGGCTCTATAGACGCGGGCCTGAGTCCCCTCCAGAAGGAAATAGCAAAAGCAACGCGGATTGCCGCAGTTATTGCCGCTGCTGCCGGTCTTTTCTTTTTTGTTCTCGGCTTCCTGATCGGGCGAAGCTTCTGGGACAACTTCATTTTCGGCGTCGGCATCACCGTGGCGCTCATCCCCGAAGGCATGCTGCCCACCGTCACCCTCGCCCTTGCCATGGGCAGTCAGCGCATGGCAAGGCGAAAGGCGCTGATCAAAACTCTTACCTCCGTCGAAACGCTTGGCTCGGTGACCGTGATCTGCACGGACAAAACCGGGACGCTCACCCAGAACGATATGGTGGCAAAAACGATTTGGGCGGATAGCAGGATCTGCGAGATTTCCGGCGCGCCGGACGGAGCCGCACGGACTGTCATGCAGGCAGCCCTGCTCTGCAATAATGCACGAATTATTGAGGGCCACTACAAAGGCGATCCGACGGAGGCCGCACTGCTAAGGGCCGCGCGAGGGGCCCTCGGTGATATGCCGTCGGAGCGATTGTTCGAAATCCCTTTTGACGCCGACCGCAGGATGATGACTACGGTCAGCGCTGTCGCCGGTCAGCGCTTTGTTTTTTCAAAAGGAGCTTTGGAAAAAATTCTGCCTCTTTGCAGCCATATTCTGATGCAGGGATCACTCCGGGCACTGGATGAGACAAACCGGCGGCACGTGTTCGAGACATACCATGCAATGATGGACGGGGGTCTCCGGGTCCTGGCCTTTGCCCAGGGGGGGCAGGAAAAACAGGCGGGAAAGAACGGCTGGAGTGAAGCGATAGAAAACAACATGACCTTCCTGGGCCTTGTCGGGCTCCATGATCCGCCCCGCCCTGAAGTGCCGGAGGCCGTGGAAAAATGCCGCCGGGCCGGGATCCGGATCATTATGATTACCGGCGACGCCGGCAGGACCGCGGCCGCCATAGCCCGGGAAATCGGGCTGGTGCGGGGAGCCCCTTTTGTCATCGACGGACATGGGCTCGATCAGATGTCCGACGACGCATTGAGAAAGGCTCTCCTGGAGCAGGAAATCATATTCGCCCGCATGGCGCCGAAGCATAAAATGCGCGTCGTGTCGCTTTTGAAGGAAGAAGGTGAAATTGTGGCGGTGACCGGCGATGGAGTGAATGATGCCCCTGCGCTCAGGAAGGCGGATATCGGGATTTCCATGGGCATCGCCGGCACCGACGTGGCGAAGGAGGCTTCTGATATTGTGCTGCTGGATGACAATTTCGCCACGATCGTAAACGCGGTCGAGGAGGGACGGACCGTATACGAAAATATCAAAAAATTTCTGACATATATTCTCGCATCGAACATACCCGAGGCCGTGCCGTACCTCGCCTATATTCTGCTCAGGATTCCCCTGCCGCTTACCATCATCCAGATACTCGCCGTGGATCTCGGCACGGACATGCTGCCGGCGCTTGCCCTCGGTTCGGAAAAGCCCACGCCCGGCATTATGAAGCAGCCGCCCCGAAAACGGACGGACCGTCTCCTGAGCGCTTCGTTGATCGCACGCGCCTATCTTTTTCTGGGGCCGATTGAGGCTGCTGCGTGCATGTTCGGCTTTTTCTGGGTGCTGACCGGGGGCGGATGGGTGTGGGGGGCCCTGCCTGCATCGAGCGATCCGCTCTACATCCAGGCGACAACAGCATGCCTGACCGCGATCATCATCACCCAAATGGCAAATGTATTCGCCTGCAGGTCGCGCGAAGAAACGCTTTTGAGCATCGGGTTTTTCTCAAACAGGCTCATCTTTGTCGGGATAGCCGTTGAACTTCTTCTTCAGCTCATTATCGTCTATCACCCCCTCGGCAATAAAATCTTCTCGACCGCCCCTCTTGCGCCCGGCGTCTGGCTTGTTCTCATTCCGTTCGCGTTCGCCCTGCTTTTCGTTGAGGAAACCAGAAAATACATCGTCCGCCGTGTGAAGGCGTGATTTCAACCGCTGCCCCTGGTTCCTGTATGGTATACTGAAAATACTCGGGATTTCGCAGACCATTTTCAGACCGGAACCGCGGAGGTTGCCATGCTCGTGATCGCTGAGAATCTCAATATACGGAACGCCGACTACGCTGCGGCATTGAAAAAGAACGACTGGGAAGCGGTCAAAACCATGGCAAAGGAACTTGCCGCCGCAGGCGCCGAAACCATCAATGTGCAGGTTTCTTCCGACGGCGCGGGCGACGAGGAGTTGCTTCCCCGTGCTGCAGAGGCGGTGCAGTTGGGCAGCGGCCTTCCCTTATGCCTCGATTCACGGAACATAACTGCCCTGAGAAAAACCCTGCCGCTCTGCAGCCAGCCGCCGATTATCAACTACCTCTCCGGAGATGAACAGAAAGCCGGAGAAATCCTCTCGCTCGTGAGGGAAACTGAATCAAACCTTGTCATCCGCGCGCTCAAGGGGTCGGTTCCGTTGACGCTCGAGGACAAACTTGCGATCCTTGAAGAGTTGCTCGAAAAAGCGAACGCGGTCGGCGTCCCGAATGAGCGCCTTTTTGCTGACCCCTCGGTCGTTCACATCGGCGGCGGCATGGGGCAGGAGCATCTCCTGAACGCGCATGAAAGCATCGTTGTTCTGAGCGGAATGGTTGATCCGCCGCTCAATACCATCGTCTGGCTGTCGAACATAACCGCCGGTCTTCCGATGAGGACAGCATCACTTGTGGCCTCGACGTACCTCAGCTACCTCGCCGGCGCCGGTCTGCATGCAGCGCTTCTCAATGTGAAAGACGCGGACGTGATGAAAACCGTGTACCTGATCAAGGCATTTCGCGACGAAGTAGTTTTTACACCAGCCGACATCGCATAGCCATGCTCCGCCGCCGGTCTGTGCGCGATCTCCCGCGACTTGCTGCATTCCTCCCCCGACACCGGGGTCAAGGGATTCCCTGTCGCAAGAATATGATAGGTTCTGCTGTGAACGCCGACGTCGAAGATACCGATAGCGAACTCTCGTATCTGAGAAACGAGGTCAAGCGACTCCGCAGTGCGCTCGATCAACCGGCGACTCTTGCTATGCTGCTGCGGCGCCGGGGATTTGTCATATACAAAAAGGAACCGCTCGATGACGTTTTTGTTCCGTCCGGCAGACTTCTTGATCACTATTACCAAATGCTGCACAAATATTCCTTCCGGCTTTTTCTCCGCGACGTCATAAAACATCAGAGCCTTTTTACCCTCGACCAGGTGGCGCGGTACCCGGCCCCCGGTACCGCCCGGGAGTATATTGAATACCTGCTCTCTGCCGGTCTTGTCAAAAAATGCGGGCAGGGATATGCGCTCGCGCGGAAACCCGTCCGGAGTTTCGGCTCCACCCTCGAATGGTATCTCGCGGAGCTGTTTAAGCGTGAATTCGGTTCCGAAGCGTTCTGGGGGGTCAAATTCAGGAGACCGGGTGTCGGTGGCGACTACGATGTAATAGCCAGCTTCGAGAATCATCTTTTTTATGTGGAGGTAAAGTCATCTCCGCCAAAGCAGATTTATGACAGCGAGATAAAGTCTTTTCTCGACCGTGTTGACGACCTGGCGCCCGGCGTCGCTGTCTTTCTTGTCGACACCGAATTGCGGATGAAGGACAAAATCGTACCCCTGTTCGAGCGGGAAATGGAAAAACGGACGTCTCCATCCCTTCCCGTCGAGCATCTGGAGCGGGAACTGTTTCACCTGCAAAACCGGATATTCATCGTAAACGCAAAGGAAAGCATCATCCGGAACCTGGAGTCGGTAACTCGACGGTATATTCAAACCCTGAAACTGCCGGATTTCTGTTGACACGGTGTTGCATGGTTCCTGCCGTTTCCGGACATATTCTGCTAAAAATAGCTTGACAGGGTTTACCCGACTCTGGTAAGTTGCATCCATCTAAAGGGGAGTAGCTTAGTACAGCGTCATCGTCAAGACGCGGGCTTTTTTATCATGTTTTTCCGGCCCGCCGGTGACGCTGGTTAGGGAAGCCTGACGAGCAAGACCTTTTTCCGGATGGATATTTGTATACCGAATATTTATCCTGAAAAAGGTTTTTTTTTGCCCTTTTGTGGATCACCGCGCGAAACCGCGCAGTGCAACCCGGGCAGGCCCAGTCGTTTTTTTGAAAGCAGTGAACCGCCTGACAGCGTACGGTACAGCATTATTGTGCAATGATTTTTTCGGAGGTGCCATGAAACTGCATCAATTGTCTATCGACAGCGCATTGACAGAATTGCGGTCGACTCCGCAGGGAATACCTGATGCCGAAGCACAGGCGCGCCTGCTAAAACACGGACCGAACGAACTTCGGGAGAAAAAGAAAAAAAGCCCGATCCGCATGTTCCTTGACCAGTTCACGGATTTCATGATTCTGGTTCTCATTGTAGCGGCAATCATCTCCGGCATCATCGGCGAAGCGTCCGATACCATCGCAATCGTGGTGATCGTCCTCCTCAACGCCGTCCTCGGCTTCAGCCAGGAATACCGCGCGGAACGTGCCATGGCCGCGCTGAAGAAAATGGCCGCAACGTCGGCCACGGTGCTGCGTGACGGACAATACCGCACGGTTTCCGCGTCGGAACTGGTGCCCGGCGACGTGGTTTTGCTCGAAGCAGGACACATCGTTCCGGCGGATATGCGGATCATCGAAGCAGCGCGCCTGAAAGTAGAGGAGGCCGCATTGACCGGTGAATCCGTGCCTGTGGAAAAACACACCGATGCGATTTTTGAGGAAAACCTGCCACTCGGCGACCGGAAGAACATGCTGTTCAAAGGCACTTCCATCACCTACGGCAGGACCAGGGGGCTGGTAACGGCAACAGGCATGAAGACGGAGCTCGGCAGGATCGCTGCCATGCTTCAGCAGGAAGAGGCGGGGAAAACCCCCCTTCAGAAACGGCTCGCGGGCTTCGGAACCCGGCTTGCCGTTGTCATCCTTGCAATCTGCGCGATAATTTTCGCGGCGGGAATTCTGCGCGGCGAAGAACCTCTGAATATTTTCCTGGTGGCTGTCAGCCTTGCGGTTGCCGCAATTCCGGAGGCGCTGCCCGCGGTTGTCACGATTTCTCTTGCCATCGGCGCCCGGAAAATGGTGAAGCGAAACGCCCTGATCAGGAAGCTTCCCGCCGTTGAAACACTCGGATCCGTTACCTACATCTGCACGGATAAAACCGGCACTCTTACGCTCAACCGCATGACGGTGGAAGAGATGTGGGTGGACGGGGAAACGGTGCGAATTACGGACTTTGCGTCTGCAAAAAAGCGGCTTCAGCACACGGTGTTTCCCGACCCCTACACGCTCTTCTGCACTGCGCTCGCCCTCTCAAACGACGCGCAGCTCGACCCGTCCGGCAACGCCATTGGGGATCCCACCGAGACCGCGCTGCTTGTTGCGGCACGCGCGAATGGCTTTAACAAACCTGCGCTGGAAGCCGACTACCCGCGCATCGCGGAGCTTCCGTTTGATTCAGAACGAAAACTCATGACAACGATCCACAAAACACCGCTGAACAGCGTGGCAGAGGCAATGCCCGCGTTTGTATCGTTTACCAAGGGAGCTGCGGAGGTGCTTCTCGGCAGGTGCAGCGGCATTTTAACATCGCGGGGAATACAGCCGCTGAACGAAAAGGAAATAAATGCGCTCAGCGACCGGATTGCCGCGGACGGTCTTCGGGTCATGGCCATCGGCATCAGAATGTGGCAGGAGTCCCCGGATCCGCTGTCGCATGAGAACGTTGAGCAGCAGGTGCTGCTTCTCGGGCTTGCAGGAATGATGGACCCTCCCCGGGAGGAAACAAGGAATGCCGTCGCGCTCTGCAAGACCGCCGGCATTACTCCGGTTATGATAACCGGAGACCATCCGCTGACAGCGAAAGCCATCGCATTGCGCGTCGGAATACTCGATAAGGACGATCCGCAGGAGATTCTGACCGGCGCCGAACTCGAAGAGCTTTCCCTTGAGGAGTTCGAGCAGCGTGTCGAATCCATCCGCGTATATGCGCGGGTGGCCCCGGAGCAGAAATTTAAAATTGTTCGCGCACTGCAGAGCAAAGGGCATTTTGTGGCCATGACCGGAGACGGAGTGAATGACGCTCCCGCTCTTAAACGCGCGGACATCGGCGTCGCCATGGGCATCACCGGCACCGACGTGGCCAAGGAGGCGTCGTCCATGGTGCTGCTTGATGATAATTTTGCCACCATGGTCAAGGCCGTGCGGGAAGGACGACATATTTATGACAATATCCGGAAAGTCATCCGGTATCTTCTGGCAACGAATTCCGGAGAGATCTGGACGCTGTTCCTTGCACCATTTTTCGGCCTGCCCATACCGCTCCTGCCTATACATATCCTTTGGATTAATCTGCTGACCGATGGTCTGCCCGCACTTGCACTCACCAGGGAACCGGAAGAAGGCGACACAATGAAGAGGCCACCACGCCACCCCAAGGAGAGCCTTCTCGGCCGCGGGCTCGGCATCTACGCAATCTGGGTGGGACTTCTGATGGCAGGGATTGTTCTTTCGCTCCAGGCCTGGGCGCTTTATACCGGCGATGCGCACTGGCAGACCATGGTCTTTACCGTTCTCTGCTTCCTGCAATTGGGACAAGTCCTCGCCATCCGGTCGGAGAAGGAATCACTGTTCACCCAGGGCATCTTCACTAACAAGCCGCTTCTTCTGAGCATTGTGGCCACGATTGCCCTGCAGCTCTGCACAATCTACGTTCCGTTCCTGAATCCCATCTTTAAAACACAACCGCTGTCCGCTGCTGAGCTGGCTCTTTGTTTGGCAGTGTCCGCGATTATATTTATCGCTGTGGAGACGGAAAAATGGATTCGGAGAAGAGCAGACAGGAAGCAGCCCGAAAAAGCCGTGCTGTCTGCCTAAATCTGTAAATTGTTAAAAAAGTTTCTTAATATCGTATTTTTTGTTTCAGCGGATGCACATGTATTGTTACTAGTACAACAAAAAATGTTAACCAGTTAACTATTGAAACGTTACAAAACATGGCCTTTGTTCCCATTTCGCAACAACACAAAATGCATAATGACTCACCACAGTATTTAAACGACGTTACCGCTGGATAATGACTTATGTTGTCTGTATAGAATCGCATACTTAATATTTTTTCTGACTTCTCTACTAATATTTGATACTTAAAGTGGATACTGGCATGTTCTTTGTATAAACTATTAAGGCATTAAACAAGGTATTGCAAAAACCGCTTTGAGTGGTACAATTCTGTATTACCTAGCTTGAAAGGGGGAACAAGGAGTTTATGATAGATCTGGGATATTTTGGATATATCAGTTTTGACTGGGCGTTCTTATCAAGTTTTTTCAGCATTGTTCTGATTAACATTATTCTTTCGGGAGACAATGCTGTTGTTATTGCCATGGCGGTGCGCAATCTCCCGAAGGAGCTGAGAAAAAAGGGCATCATTTACGGTGCCGGCGCGGCAGTGCTGCTCAGGGTGGTATTTACGTTTTTCGTGGCGCAGCTGCTCGCCATGAGCTATGTGAAGCTGCTCGGCGGCGCTGTCATCCTCTGGATAGCCGTAAAGCTTTTTGTGGAGGATGATGAAGGCGGAGAAGGAAGCCATAACGAAACAACGACGGTATGGAGCGCTGTCAGGCTCATTCTTATTGCCGATGTTACCATGGCGCTCGACAATATGCTCGCAGTGGCCGCCTGTTCTCAGGGAAATCTTTTCCTTCTTCTTGTAGGACTGGGGCTCAGTATTCCCCTGGTTGTATTCACCAGCAGCCTTTTGACCACGCTCATGGACAAGTACCCGATTATCATTTATATCGGAGCTGCCATACTCGGCAAGGTCGGCGGCGAAATGATGATTACTGATCCGATTGTCAAACAGTTCATTCCGGTCAATAATGTCATCATTTATTCCGTCGAAATCTTTTTTGCCGTGGCTGTTATTATTGTCGGCAAACTGTATCTCAAGTGGGCAACCGCTCGGAAGGAGCGCAAAGCGGTTCCGGTCGCTGTCAGCGATGACCGCCCATAATTGCCGGATAATTTTTTGAGGGTCCTTCGTGATACTCATAACGGGGGGAACAGGGTTTGTAGGAAAGCACTTTATCCGGCGCGTGCGCACCGAGGGCATTGCGGTCCGGGCGCTGGTCAGGAACCGCGGGAAAGCGCAGGCGCTCAGAAATCTGGGTGTTGATATTGCTCCCGGCGATATCGCGGATACAAAGACTCTCGAATCCGCGGCGGCGGGTGTTGACTGTATTGTTCATCTGGTAGGAATTATTCAAGAAACGCCGCACTCCACCTTTCACAGCGTTCATGTAGACGGCACACGTACCGTACTTGATGCTGCGAAAAAAAAGGAAGTACGGCGTTTCTTTTATCTCAGCTCCCTCGGCACCAGACCGGGGGCGAAAAGCAATTACCATAGAACCAAGTGGCAGGCAGAGGAACTGGTCCGCGCAAGCGGCATCCCCTTCTCCATCATGCGCCCCTCGCTCATTTACGGAAATGGCGACGGATTCACCACCCGCTTGTCGAAGGCTATCCGTCTTTCA
The DNA here is from genome assembly GCA_964646375.1 of uncultured Nitrospiraceae bacterium. Taxonomy (GTDB): domain Bacteria; phylum Nitrospirota; class UBA9217; order UBA9217; family UBA9217; genus JBAZLV01. Next base: position 25,293 of record CAZYEF010000005.1, read on the forward strand.
CCATTTCTTCCGGTCATTGGTCAGGGGCTGTCGAAGGTCCAGCCTGTTTTTATAGACGACGTCGTTTCCTGCATGGTGAAATCGGTGACAGACAGCTCCTGTCGGAACGCAACGCATGAAATCGGAGGCCCTGAGCAGTTGACGTATCAGGAGGTGACGGTTGCGCTGGCGGACGCCCTGGGCATACACCGGCCGGTGTTGCACCTGCCGCTCTCGCTTATGCGGGCGGCGGCCAGACTGCTTGAGCGGGCGCTGCCCGTGCCGCCTCTGACCACCGATCAGCTTGTCATGCTCCAGGAGGACAACATCTGCAGCATGCGGGACATCCGCGAGGTCTTCGGGGTCGAACCGGTCGCCTTTCGCGACGGCCTCGCCGCACTTTTCCCCCGGCCCGGCCAGCCATGCGGCAAACAAGGGTCCTGTGAAAGAAAAGGAGCGTGTTTATGAAACCTTCCCGCGTAGCATGTTCGTTTCTGTTCGTCTTGTGCATGACGGTTTTATGCCCTCTCTCCGCGCACGCGGATCTCTCGGATATTCCTCTTGCATGGATGCCGACAGACGCAATCAGTTCGTACAGCGCCATTGATCTCTCCGCGTACCAGCGCGCATCGTTTGTCATCAAACCCTTCATGGACATCAGAAAAAAACCATCTGAAATTGGTGCCAACATCGAACGACGATCATCCAGCCGCGACATGCCCGTTACCACCAGGGACAATGTCGCCGCATGGCTCACTGACCAATTCGGAAAAATTCTGAAGGAATTCGAAATTACCGTTGTTGACAACAATGGAGCGTTGACGCTGGAAGCCGACGTGGTAAAGTTTTATGTGACGGAAAAGTCAACCTATAAAGCCGAAGTCGCCCTCAAAATCCGCCTGAAAACAAAAAACAACAAGGTTGTATGGAGCGGCATGACCACCGGGAGCGCATCCCGATTCGGCAGTTCCTATAAAGCGGAGAATTATTATGAAGCCCTGAGCAATGCAACCGTCTCCGCAGTTCACGGCCTTTTGAAGGATGATTCTTTTATGCAGGTGGTCCGGAAAAACAAGTAGACGAAAGCTTTTTCCCTTATTACTGCCTTTTCGCCGTCCGAAGAACCATTCTGTCTCCGCACCCCTCCCCCCGACGGAGTCGGGGTATTTCTGTCACCGGGATTCGAGCATGCCCCCTGACGGCCATACGTTTTTCTTGACTGCAAACATTTTTTTGTGGTACTCTTTTATTGTTTTTTTCTATGATAATCTTTTACTTGATTGGTTTTTTCCGGTGACCTCTTTGGGGATATTTATCCCTCGTGTTCCGCGGGCTTATCAGTTCTCTATTCTTGTCATGATGTGTGCAGGGGGGCGGCAAAAATGACAAAGGCAAGGATTCTGTTTGTCGAAGACAGCAAAACGCAGGGACTGGCAACAAAAGAGCTTTTGGAAAAGAGTGGATACTCGGTAACCTGGGTTGTCGACGGTATGTCCGCTCTCCGCCAGACGCATGCCGAGCCGTTTGATGTCGTCCTGCTCGATTGCGTCCTTCCGGACATGGACGGGAACGATGTGTGCATGCGCCTCAAGCACCAGCAGCATACCAGGGGAATTCCGATCATTATGGTCACTGCAAAAGATGCAATCACCGACAAAATCAACGGCCTGGAATCCGGAGCGGACGACTATCTGCCCAAACCCTATGATGAATGCGAATTGAAGGCACGGCTGTATGCCGCGCTGAGAACAAAGCGTCTCCAGGATGAACTGGTCCAGAAAAACAATGAGATGCAGGTGATGTTGAGTAAGTTTGAAGCGCTTTCCGTCACCGACCCGCTTACGCAGCTTTTTAACAGGAGGCGCTTTGAGGACGTTTTGCATGTTGAATTCAAAAAGGCGAAACGATATACGACCCACCTGAGCTGCATCATGATAGACGTCGATTATTTCAAATCCATTAATGACACGTACGGTCACGCTGCAGGTGATGTTGTGCTGCGGGAGATAGCGGCAATTATAAAACAGTGCATCAGAACTGTTGACACCGCGTGCCGCTGGGGTGGTGAGGAGTTTCTCGTGTTGACTCCGATGACCCCGAAAGCATTTGCCATTCAGCCCGCGCGCAGGATCTGGAACTCCATCTCCGGATACGATTTTTCCTCCATTGACGGCAAAACCGTAACGATCAGCGCGGGAATAGCAGACGCCGCCAGTGCGGCAATCGACACTCCGGACAAACTCATTCATGCGGCGGATCTTGCCTTATACAAGGCAAAGACGTCCGGCAGAAACCGGATAGAGATCCAGGACTAAAATGCGTCCGGACCATCCTTCCCGGCATCACTCCGCGCAACGCTTGAAGAAGCGGCGCTTCATTTCAAGCTGAATTCGGCTATTCCAAGGCGGTCATCCCTCATGAATATTATTGCAATAGGCGGCGGCAATCTGCGGAAAAAGGAAACTCTTGCCATCGATCGCTGCATCGTCAGGCTAGCAAAGAAGAGCCACCCCCGCGCTTTATTTATTCCCACCGCAAGCGGTGATTCGCAAAACTACTGCAATACCTTTGACGCCGTGTACCGGGATTTACTGGGCTGCAGAACAGACCATCTGCTGCTGTACCGCAGACAGGAAGACCGGGCCGCAGCGGCTGAAAAAATACGCGCTGCTGACATCATTTATGTGGGGGGAGGAAACACTCTTCGCATGATGAAACTCTGGCGGCGCACCGGGCTTGATGCCGTTCTGATCAAAGCGGCGAAGCAGGGAAAAATTCTCGCCGGTTTAAGCGCGGGCGCTATTTGCTGGCACGAATGGGGCCACTCCGATTCGCGATCGTTTTCCGGAAAAAAGAACTGGGCTTATATCAAAGTCCGGGCGCTCGGCGTCCGCCCCGGTCTGTTCTGTCCGCATCTGGACGCCGAAAAGCGCCACGCATCGTTCAAAAAAATGGTGGCCGGGATGGCTATTACCGGCATTGCATGTGACAACAGAGCGGCAGTCTGGTATCATGACAAAGGGGCAACCTGCCTGGCAGCGGAAAGGAGAGCCTGTGTTCATGTTTATACCCTTCTGGACAACCGCGTTGTTCAAAAAAGCTTCAAAAATGGCGAATCTATTTATACTGAGCAGTACGTCACCAGCGGCCCCCGAAAACCGTGAAGACAAAGCTCGTCCGTCTTGCATAACCTGTTGTTATCCTATGCAGCCCGATCTCTTTATCTGGCTTCCCTTGCCCATCCATGGAAAACAATAGTGAAAAAATAGTCTGCCTTCGCTGCAGACACTTTTACGTTACCTGGGACAAGGATTTCCCCAACGGATGTTCGGCAATGGGTTTTAAATCGAAACAGGTTCCCTCAGTTGTCGTTCACCAGTGCTCAGGAATACCCTGTCTGCGGTTTGAAAAAAAGGACTAACCAGAACCGTCCCGCCCCCTCAACAATTCCAGAACATTCCGAATTTTTCCTCCGAACACCGGTACGAACAGGCCGGAATATGAGCCGCTCGGCAAATTCTGATACTTTTTTACTGTGGCAGCCATCTCAGCCAAGGCTGCAAATCCGTTAAAGTTTTTCTCTTAAAAACCGATAGGATAAACAACAAGAATCCAAAACTAGTTTTGTGGGAGAGATGCGCATGTTTCAAGTCATCGGGTTTCGTCTCCAGAACGAAGAATACGCTGTACCCATTGTGAAGGTCCGCGAAATAATCAGCATGCAGCCTGTTACGGCCTTGCCTAATATGCCCGAATATTTTGAAGGCATGACGAACATTCGCGGCAGCGTGATCCCGATCATAAATTTAAAACGGCTTATGCATCTGCCCGAAAAGGGCGACCCTGCGGCCAAAATCATTGTCATCACATGCGGAACAAACACCTACGGGGTGCTCGTCGATTCTATCACCGGCGTCGTGTCCCTTGATGAAAAATCAGTGGAATTGCCGGAACGGATCGCAAACAGCGGAGATACTGCATTCATTGACGGAATAGCAAAACTTGGCGACCGGCTCGTCATCATTCTGAACACCACGAACCTTGTCCCTCAGGTCGTGCGGACAAGCTAAATACTGACAGGTCTCTCATCACCGGGTAATGGGAGCGTCCAAAACATCGTACAGGGAGAACGAGAGATGAAAACACCTTCAAAGTTTAACAGTTTCGGCAGTAAAATATTTTTCATGATTATACTGGCAATTATCGCGGTAATAACCAGCGTGACATTTTCTTATTTGATCGCTGTGCGGGAAATCGGAGCGCTGATGCTCGAAGACATCTCCTCCATTGCAAACACAATGCAAAAAGACCTGCTGTATATTGCTTCGATCAAACCGGACGCTATCCACGATGAAAATTTTAAAAAACATATGAACGATATAAAGATTGGGCAAAGCGGTTATGTGTACCTGATTAATGAAGAAGGAGTAATGGTCACCCACCCTGCCATCCAGGGCAAAAACCAGGGCAATGTGCCGCATAACCGCCATATCATCACCCACAAGGAAGGGGGAACATATTCCTTCGTCGCCGCCAGCACCGGTCAGGACAAGGTTGTGGCGTTCCGGTATATAGAACCCTGGAAACTCTGGGTTGTTCCGGGCGTGAACAAAGCTGATTATTTCAACCAGTTAAAAGCTTCGTTTCTGAAGGTGAATATTCTGTTCGCTCTTGGCGTAATCGTTGTCCTCGTTTTTGTCGCGCGGGTCATTACCCGGAAACTTTTGAACCAGGTCGGGGGTGAGCCCGTCGTTATCGCGGAGGTGGCTGAGCGAATTTCAGAAGGCGACTTGACGGCGCAACTCCGGTCAACCGGCAGGGAAAAAAGCGGCATTTATGCGTCAATGGATAAAATGGCCGATAAATTAAAAAACATGGTCAAGGATATCAAGTCAGCGTCTGAAAGCGTGGCATCGGGAAGCGCGAACCTTTCCACGTCCTCTGAAGATCTCAACAAAGGCTCCCAGGAACTGATGCTGCAGGTGGACCAGATCGTAACGGCCATGACCGAAGTGTCCCAGACAATCATGGATGTGGCCAAGAACGCCTCGCACGCTGCGGAAGCAAGCAAAAAAGCTTCTGAAACCGCCGCGAAAGGGAAGCAGACTGTTGACCGGTCCGCGGAAGACATGGCGAAAATCGCCCAGACGGTGCAGCAAACGGCCTCAACCATTGAAGAACTCGGCAAGAGCTCTGCCCAGATCGGCGAAATTGTCGCGGTCATCAACGGCATCGCCGATCAGACCAATCTGCTCGCGCTCAACGCGGCCATTGAAGCGGCCCGGGCCGGCGAACAGGGAAGGGGCTTTGCGGTCGTTGCGGACGAGGTCAGAAAACTGGCAGAGCGCACAAGCCAGGCCACAAAGGACATTGCGGACAGAATCAGCGGCATTCAGAAGGCGGCGACTGAAGCGGTCGACGCGGTAAAAAAAGGTAGTGATGAAGTGGGAAACGGCGTGGGGCTCGCGCGGGAAGCAAGCGTATCGCTCGACGCCATTGTCGAAGCATCAACCGGCGCCATGGACATGGTCCAGCGCATCGCGGCGGCAACAGAGCAGCAATCGGCGGCATCAGAGGAAGTAACTCAAAACATGGAGAACATCTCGAGCATCACCAAGCGCGCCGCAACCGCATCGGACCAGATCAAGGCCTCTGCTGCCGAACTTGCCCGGCTTTCCGCCGGACTGAAGGAGATAACAGCATTCCTGCGGGTGTGAGGTGAGATAAAACCGCGGATGAGGAACAAACAATAATTCAGTGAATCGCTTAAAGCCTGGAAAGAACTTCCAGGCTTTTTTTATGCTATGCGCGTTTTTCTTTCCAATTCCTTTTTCACCGTCGGAAAGGCATCAATGTTTGTATGCGGCAAAAAAAGCGCTGAAAGATATTCGTCCATGAAGCTGCGCAGCGAGGATAGCTCAAGGGAGGTCATCTTTCTGGCGATTTCCTCCGCTTCCCTGCGCAGCCGGTCGCACAGAAGCGCGTAGTAGGCGCCCATGATGGAGGTGTTGCCGAGGAACCGGAACCTGTCCACCGGCAGGTCGGGAAGCATGCCGATCATAATGGCGCGCTCCACGTCAAGGTACCGTCCAAACCCCCCGGCGATATAAATAGTGTCAATCTCGGCAAAGGTCAGATTCATCTGCGCAAGCAGTGTCGCGAAACCCGCGTAGATCGCCCCCTTTGCACGGACAAGGTTGTCGAGGTCAGCTTCGGTAATCACGATCTCCTTGTTGATGGCGCTCTCCACCCGCCAGGCAAGGACAAACTCAAGTCCGTTTTCCCCCCGCCGGATGCGATCGGAACCGGTTTCCTCCCGCAGCTTCCCCTTCTGATTTATGACGCCGCTTACATACATCTCGGCAAGCGCGTCGATCATGCCCGAGCCGCAAATGCCGACGGGCTTTCCATCGCCGATGACCCGGAGCTTCACGTCAAACGTTTCCGGATCGATTTCCACATCCTCGATGGCCCCTTCCATGGCTCGCATGCCGAACTTGATGCCGCTCCCCTCGAACGCCGGGCCTGCCGAGCACGCGGCAGTCACCAGCCAGTCTTTGTTGCCGAGAACGATCTCCCCGTTTGTGCCGATATCAATGAAGAGCGAAACGGCGTCTTTCTTGTACATCTGCGACACGAGGACCCCTGCAGTGATATCGCCGCCGATATAGCTTGCGACATTCGGCATGGCATACACGATGGCCTGCGGATGCACCTGAAGCCCCACACTCACGCCGCGAACAAGGGGAAACAGCGCAGCCGCCGGAATATAGGGTTCTTCGCGGATATAGCGCGGATCTACGCCGTAAAACAGGTGCTGCATGGTTGTGTTTCCTGCAACCACAATGTAATCAATCATACCCGCCGGAACAGCGTGCTTCCCGGCAAGCTCGGCCAACAGCGAGTTGATGTTGTCCGCAACAAGCCCCTGAAGCTCCCGGAGTCCGTTGCGCTCCGTGGCATACACAATGCGCGTAATGACATCGTCTCCGCATGATCCCTGGCTGTTGTACGTGGCCGCCGAACCGATAACGCGGCCGCTTGCGAGGTCAACAAGATAGGCGACAATGGTGGTCGTGCCGATGTCCACGGCGGCGCCGTAGCGGACACCGGAGGTGTCGCCCGGAAAAATATCGAGCACTTCGAGGGCGCCGGCAATATCCATGAGCGACACGGTGACCCGCCAGTCTTTCTCGCGCAGCACCCGGGAAAGTTTGCCCAAGACCAAATGCCCGACATGCAGCTGTGTTGCGTCAAATCCCTTCTGTTCAACTGCCCGGCGAAGGCGTTCGTAATCCGCGATGCTGTCATCCAGGGTCGGGGAGGGAAGTTCAAGATACACCCGTTTTATCCGCGATTCGAGGCACCCGCCCGCGGACCACATCAAAGCAAGGATGTCATCCGGATTCGCTCCCAGGGCAATTTTGTGTTTCGCATGCACACGCGACTCCGGCGGGACATCAATGGTAACATCGCCTGCGGCCTTCGAGAGGCAGGCAAGAACGTAGCCGTTGTCTGCTTCTTCAGTGGTCAGAAACGAACGCGAGGCCCCACTCTCCACCCTGCCGTGCCGGACCACGACTCTGCACTTGCCGCAGGTTCCTTTTCCGCCGCACGATGCGGTAACGGAGACTCCTGCCGCCTTCATGGCATCGAGCAGATCCGCGTCAGCGTCAGCACTGATGGTAATGCGGTCAGGCAGAATTGTTATGCGGTGTTTCATGAATCGACTATAGCAGGGGGAGCAGTGACGGTCAAGGGGATTCTGGAATCAGCACACAAGCAGGCAGCGAACTGGTCAACTTTCCCTTGTAATTGGACGAGATCTATACTATCTTGTTTTATGTCCGTGATGCGGTAATGCAAGACCTCTTTCCGATGCCGCTGGTGATCGTGGTGGTCGGAAGCATACATGCCGTAGACACAGCAGATGGTGGAGTCCTCTCCGGCAGGCGTCGGAGGGATTCCCTGTCGCAGGGATTGATCATGAAAATGCGCAGGAATTGCTTGCAGGCATATGCGTTCTTGTTTTGTATTATTCTGCTCATTGGCTGCACGCATGCGCCGGGAAAACAGGTGACGGGGTATACTCCGGCCATCGGGGAAAAAGCGGCTCGCACAGCTGTTTCCATGATCGGCATGCCTTACAAGTATCAGGGAGACAGCCCGGAAGGTTTTGACTGCAGCGGACTGGTCCGCTACAGCTATTTGACTGCGGGACTGGATGCTCCGCACGGGACAAAGGATCTAAGAACCGTCACCCGGCAGATCGAAAGCAGAAGCTTGCAGAAGGGTGATTTGCTGTTTTTCGATGAAAAAGGCGGGAAGTACTCTCACGTCGGCATTTATATCGGAAACCAGTACTTTGTGCATGCACCGAGCGGCGGCAAAAAAGTCAGGAAAAACAGTCTCACCGACCTCTATTGGAAAAATCATTTCCTTGAAGCGCGTCGGTTTTACGATTGATAAATGCGAAAACCGGCGTTTCGCCTCCGCTCCCCCCTGGCATATGTAACCGCCGCCATTACATTGATTCCGCGTACCGTTCGAGTTCTTTGTAAAAATCCTTGCCCAAGTACGTTTCAATGGTCTTTTTAAGGCTTTTATACATGGGCTCACCGGCCGGGTGCTTCATACAGGGGATATGATCCAGATACGGGGTGTTCTGGATGGAGAGAACCTGCCTGCCGTCTTCCGTTTGATAGAAGGAGAGCGGGTACTGCACGCAGTCGGCGAATTTGAATTCCTCCCAAACCATTCCTTTTTCCATGGCATAGGTATGTACGGCGCAGTAGCGCAACCCCTCCGGAGTAGTATAGAGCAGCGAGCAATCATTGTTGAACAGCAAAACGCACCGGAACTCCTTGCCGCCGAAGTTTCTCCTGATGGCCCGAGCTTCGTCTTCGTGGATTACGCACCCCGTGGGGCATTGCTTTGAACAGATGCCGAGCACGGAACCGTTTTTTCTGATCGCCTCGCGGTTCTCCGGGGAAAGATAGGTCAGAATGCCTTCAAGGTGGGCTTCAATTTTTTTTGCTTCCTGCTCCGGCACGATGCAGGACCGGTAGCAGCACTGGGATTTACAGTCGTATTTCTTCACATCACACGAGTAGGCGCGGGTGAAAATCTCCGGATTGACGAGGACTGAAGCAATTTCAACGAAGCCGCTCTCTGCAGAAGACATAATAACCTCCCTGGAAGAACCATAGTGTGCCCCGCTGGCCGCACCACGCAGTTCGTGCCGTTCGAAAAACAGCCGGTCGACGGTGTCGTCCACCGATTTCCGGCCTTTACTCGCCTCTGTTCAGGCGTCCGGGACACCTCAAAGACTTCTGCGTACCCGGCGAAGCAACGCATTGTAAGACTATCCGGACGGCTTGTAAAGTTTTTTT
>CAZYEF010000006.1:0-33379 GCA_964646375.1 uncultured Nitrospiraceae bacterium
ACGGGAAACTGCCCAGCGGCTGGCCCGCGGACTGGGTCTATCAGAGCACGTTCAATAATGAATGGAAAGCGCGCATTCAGGAACGGACAGAGCTTTCCCCGCTCGAAGCTGTGCCGGATGATGATTTGGACAAGATCCGACAGGAATTGACCGCCGCCATCGGAAGGGCGGCAGCCGAGGAAGAATTTATTCTTTATCTGATGCACCCGAAAGATTCGCTGGAATTCATTGCCTTCAAGGGGAGCTTCGGCGAAGCACCGCTGGTGTTGCCGACCAATGTCTGGAGATCGGGCCTGCACAGGCCGGGTGACAAGGTTGATTTTGAGCTTTGGGGAAAGCCATACACCATTGAGCTCGTCTCTGTCGGCACGGAGCATGCGGGCATCATTCACGTCGTGATGAGGATCAACAACAAAACGAAAGTGTATCTTGTCGAGACGCCTCGTGCAAAGAAATCTCAGATCCGGATGGCTAAAGGCCCGTATGATGTCGGGGCACCTATCAACGGCAGCGTCTGGAGAATCGGCAACGCGGCGCGCGGTGCGGTCAAGGAGGGAGACATTGTCCGCAAGGGAGAAGAGATTGCGAATCTTGAGGCGATGAAAATGGAGAACGTGATTCTTGCGCCCATTGACGGCCATATCGCGGAGGTCTGCGTCAAGCTGAACGACACGGTCCAGGAAGGCCAACTCCTCTTTGTGATAGAGAAAAATGCGGGCAAGGCAAAGCTTTCCGAGGAAGAGTGCGTCGTGCAGATGTAGATTTTAGAACTATCAGGATGAAACAGCGGCGTCTTGAGGATATGACGAACGGCAGTTTTCCCCACGGTCCAAACCCCGAAACCATCTCATAATACTGGAGCCGGAATTGAGTGAAGCCTGCTGAAAGCAGGAATTCCGCCTGTTTTTGCGGAAACTTCCCTTTACTTTTATTTTTTAATCGTGCATAATGCATTCTACCTTTTCCCAAGGAAAAGGTTTTTTGTTTACGATTATCGAGGAGGATAGTTATGGCAACCGTGAACAGGTTACCCAGATCTCCCTGGCGGGCGACAATCGAAAGCGCTTTTTTTGCGAATTCGGTGCGCAAGACGACCATGGGGGAGCTTTATAAGCTGGCTCTTCAGCAGCCGGAAGTGATGGCCACATCACATCCCTTTTACAAGCCGTCCCAGTTCGGCCTGCCGAAAGATGCAAGAGTGCTTGTTTCGAACGACGGTGGCATTGTCGGCAGAACTGCTCGCGCCCGCAGACTGGTGCGCTCGATGGGCAAGGACAAAGATAAATATCTCCGCATCCTGAGCGAGGTAACGTACCAGCTCAATAAACGGGAGTGCTTGAGTCTTGAAGCCATTGTCGGGCTCCACAAGGATTTTATGGTAAAAGCACATCTCCTGAGCCCCGCGACCGACGCGAAGAACATGCTGGACTGGGGCTGCAACTTTACACCCTGGATGAAACCCTGGAACGAAGCGTACAAAAAATCAAAAAAGCTTGACGAACCGGACATTCTGGTGCTGACCGATCCGCAGTGGACGGACCCTGAATTTCCGAACGGGCTTGTAATTATCGATGAAGAGGAAAATTGTATTGCCATCCTCGGGCTCCGCTATTTCGGCGAGCGAAAAAAAGGGACACTGACGCTGGCCTGGACGATCGGCGTCAGGCAGAACATGGTGGCATGCCACGGCGGTATTAAGACCATCGGCAATCATCCGCCCGTTGCCGTGTTCGGACTTTCTGGATCCGGGAAATCGTCCATCACAAACAGCAACGACCATGAAGGAACGCTGAAGCCAAGCGAAAAAGTAACGATTATCCATGATGACGCATTTCTTATCGCCCTGGATGACAATATTACCGTCGCTCTTGAACCCAGCCTTTTCGACAAGACCGATTCCGTGCTGTTTCGCGATCCCATCATCAAGTATTTCTATTCCGCGCAGAATGTGGCTGTGACGGACATCGGAGGCGGGAAGCGTGAGATTGTCGGTCAGGACATCAGAAACGACAACGGCCGCTGCATCAAGTCCCGTGACATGTTTACCACCGCCGATTCCTGCGGCAGGCCCAAACAACTTATCTGGCTCCAGAAGGACCAGTCTCTGCCGCCGGTCATGAAAGTGGCGGACAATGGACTGGCCGTGGCCATGGGGGCGTCGCTCGCCACGCTGCGGGCGAAAGGTGTTGAGAATGTGCCTAAAGAGGAGCTCGCAAAGCTGGTGATAGAGCCTTTTGCAAATCCGTTCCGCGTTCATTCGCTGGAAGAAGACTGCCGACAGTTTCTGAAGCTCTTTAAGCTCGGCACCGAATGCTATATTATGAACACGGGCCACTTCGGTTTGCCGGGAGAGGAAGTGGATATTCCGAAAAAGCTTACTCTCGGCATTGTCACACAGGTGGTGCGCGGCAAGATAGAATGGCGCGAATGGAAGTCCTTCCCGGGCCTTCTTCTTCCAGCAAACGGAGTTGATCTTTTCGGATCAGACTACGATAAGAGCTACAGACCCTCAAGAAGGCCCGAGTATCTGCAGTTCCTTCGGCACCGCATGCAGGACCGTATCACGTTTTTGTCAAACAAGCGCGACATAGATCATGACATGGACAGCGCCTTCATTGATCCTCTTGTGGCGGCAAGAACCGTGATTGACAGAATTCTGAATCCGCTGTAGCAATAGTACTGGCCTTCGGGACAGAGTGGAATGTCGAATGCGTGAATGGCAAAGGCCGGGGAAGCACCCCCGGCCTTTGTTTCTGAAAACGCAGCCTGGACGGGAGAATATCCACATGAAATTTTCAGAGGCAAAACCCGGACGCATATTTATTCTGCGGCTCGAAAATGGAGACATCCTGCACGAAGCGATTGAATCATTCGCCCGTGAACAGCAAATCAATGCGGCGGCCCTGATGGTGCTGGGTGGAGCTGACGGTGGCAGCAAACTGGTGGTGGGGCCTGAGCAAAGAGAAGTGCGTCCGGTTGTTCCCATGGAGGCGATTCTCGGGAATGTCCACGAAATTTCAGGGGTCGGCACCCTGTTTCCCGACACGGCGGGACAACCGGTCCTGCACATGCATATTGCCGCGGGGCGGGAGGAAAAAACCATAACCGGATGCGTGCGCCGTGGAGTGGCCGTATGGCAGGTAATGGAAGTCGTGCTGTGGGAACTGACGGAGACTTCGGGAAAACGGGTAATAGATACAACAACAGGATTTGAATTGCTGCAGCCGTAAGCGTACGACGGAGGGCAGTTCCGCGTGCACCCGAGGCTCCGACTTTACAATCCAGGACCCGGCTGCCTGCTCTAGGCGGCGTGGAAGCGCATGAGTAAATTTAATGACTCGGGAAGAAGATTGTTATGGACACCAAACTTGATCTTGTGATGCATCCGGAAAAAATACACCCGACGGCGTTTGTTGCTCCCGGCGCGGTGGTAATCGGTAATGTGACCATAGAGGAAGAAGCCAGCCTGTGGTTTGGCGCGGTCGTCCGGGCTGATACGGACTCGATTGTTATCGGCGCGCAAACCAACGTGCAAGATGGATGTATCCTGCACGTTGACCGGGGATCGCCCTGCATTCTGGGAAAACGGGTCACCCTGGGGCATGGAGCAGTTGTTCACGGAGCTATTGTTGATGATGATGTGCTGGTCGGCATAAAAGCCATTGTGCTGAATGGCGCTCGTATCGGACACGGCAGCGTCATCGCAGCCGGGGCTCTCATCGCGCCGGGAACAATCATTCCGCCGAAGTCGCTGGTGATGGGGGTCCCTGGGAAGGTAGTCCGTCCGGTAAATGAGTCTGATGAACTGCGGATTAAGACCGCCACCGAGCATTACTGCGCTTATGCGCGCGAGTATGCGGAAAAATATCCGCGGAGTTGACTGAACAGAATGCTGTTCGCAGGTCAGCGTTGAATGTCTTGCAGGCGTGCGGGCAAGCTCGCTGGATTTTCAGGACGACGCTATAAGAATGCTGCTGCTTGCTCCTGTCATCATTTTTTCTGAAGCTCTTGATGGCAGTTCACATCACGTACACCTTTTTGTGCAAACCAGCTGCATACCCGCTTTAAAATCGGAGTTCCATCCTCTCCCTGATCGAGATGGATGAGATAGTGCGCTGTTCTGAACAAGCGCTCCTGCAGGGTGTGACTGCTGAGATGCGAGGCGTCACTCGGCCCGTCTCCGGTCAGTTTATACCTCGTCGGAATTGAGTTGACGACATCAGCAAGTTCCCGTATTTCCTTTTTCAGGGCGTTGTTATTTTTAACCATGCTGCCGCCGAAATCTTCGGAATAGAGGCGCTGCAAGCTCAGATGCCAGACCGCACATTCAATCTGAAGGTAGTCGTAAGGATCGGGCGTAATGGCATCCGGGCCAATGTTGGGCTGAAACGGATCAATGCCGATTTCGAGAGGATATATATTCAACTGATGCAACAGATCAAGCCTGCGGGCGCTTAGCAGCGCATCGGATGCAGCCGACACATTGCGGGCGTAGAAAAAATCAAATAATTGTCGCGTATCAACGAGATGTCTGAGCTCAGGGTTTACGCGCGCCGGATAAGCATCCACGACAAAGAGAAAACACCCTTTAGGCTGTTCCCTGCTTCTGTATAACTGCGCCACCATGTTAAGCAGGGTGGTGGTCCCCAGGTTATCGGACGGGCCGGCGTCAATGATGTGTTCATACGTTTCACGATCGCCGGCAGAATGATCCTTCAGCGTCATATCGTGAAATGCCCCCGGATAGGCACTCGATGCCATGGCGGCATTTGCGATTGGAAATGTGTCAAGCCGTGAGCCCAGCCCCTGAAACCGCTCCTCACTGAAAACAAAACGTGTTCCCTCGGCGAGCGTCGTGGCGTTTATCAGAATGCGGGGACCGCCTTCACCCATGTCCGCAAAAGTCCTGCCGTGGAATAAGTTGGCGTCCAGCACTTCCTTCATGATGTCACTGCGGTTAAAGTTGGTGTACCAGTACAGGAGGATGTTCTGGGGGAGAAACCAGCGGCTGAGCCAACGCATTTCAAAATCTTTTATCATCTGCCTCCGGACAAGTTCCGGGTTCCAATAATTTGCATTACGGCCGTAGAGCCCGTAGTATGCCGCGGGAAGCGTGCTCCCCGAGACGGATGATATGGCTGTGGCTTTGTTCAGTATGCCCAGTTTATCTAGCTCAAGCAAAACAGCCGAAGAAAAATTTGCCGCGCGGCTGCCGCCTCCTGAGAGAGCGATCCCGATGAAAATGCCGTCAGCCAATTCAGCGGTTGTCAGAGATTCCACCGAGCGGGTTCTCTGAGGCGGTGAAGCGGGATTGAGCGGCTGATTGTTCATGGTGTCGACTGTTGTGACTAAAATTGAACAAGCGGCCAGTTTCGCCAGGAACAGCAGGATAAGCAGAAACTTTCCGATTTTTGTGCAAACATGCTGCAGCGATTTTTTGTTTTCCCACACGAGCTTCATGGAGACGGCCCCTCCTTAGATAGTGCTACTATAACCAGACGCTCTTTTTTCGTCAAGAGACTAAAAAAACAAGCCAGTGCAGACGAGTATCTTTTGTATGTGCGCAGGATCACACGTAAATTTCAGCGCGTCGTGAATATTCACTTTACTTTTTTTTGAAGAATGAATATAGTTAATCTCGTTATTACTTCAAAGAATATCGAGGAGGATTGTTTATGGAAAGGACCTTCGGCATTATTAAGCCGGATGCAGTCAGCAGGAACATTACTGGAAAAATTATTTCAAAAATTGAGGAAAACGGTTTTACCATTGTTGCCATGAAGAAACTCTGGCTCACCAAGAAACAAGCCGGAGGTTTTTATGCCGTGCACAAAGACAAACCATTTTTCCACGATTTGACGGAGTATATGTCGTCGGGGCCGTGCATCGCCATGGTGCTTGAGAAGAACGATGCCATTACCGCGTGGCGAAAACTCATGGGTGCCACGAACCCTGCAAAGGCTGATCCCGGTACGATCCGGAAAGAGTTTGCGGTTGATCTTGAAAAAAACAGTGTGCATGGCTCTGATGCCCCTGAAACCGCAGCATTTGAAATCGGGTATTTTTTTAGTAATCTTGAAGTGACAGCCTGATTGCGGGGCCCATCTGCTTCGCTAGGCAATGATTATGCCACCTACATTAATTTCTGTGCTGAAAAAAGGAGGTTCGTTATGAGAACGTTTTTTTCTCGGCTTTTACTCTTCACGGCGTTTACCGGCCTGATGGCGGGATGCACTTCCGTGACCCCGAAATATACGTTTACGATCAATGAACCGATTGTGTCCAATATCAAGTATGATGTCGGCCAGAAAAAGCCGGTTGTGTTGAAAATCGTTGACCAGCGAGCGAATAAGATGTTCCACACAGAGCTGGCCAGTTTATCGGCTGCGCAGGTTACCCTGGTGAATGCAGCGGATCCGGTTGCGTGGTTTTCGCAGGCATTGGAAAAGGAATTCGCTGCGCGCGACATTCAAGTCAGGGTTGTCGACAAAAATACGACTGCAACAGCTGATATGGTCCTTACCATCAAAAGATACCAGATTACCAGCCGTTTAGTTGCCTGGCTTACTCCCTGGGAATCATACCATTCTTTTCTTGGAGAGCTTGTCTCAGAGGGCAAGACCTATGGAATTCGCTCATACTTTTTTAACGGAAAAGTATATGGAGGCACCCTGAAAGAAATTGAAGACGCGATTTATAATACTCCCATGTCGATTCTGGTAAAAGATGTTGCATCGAAAATAAACCGGTATGCACTGCAGTATTCAGCAAGTGACGGCAAAATCAGTGAAATTCAACTCCGCGCGCAGAAAAAGATTAAGTCACAGGATGATGACGCATACCGGCTGATGCTCGAACTGGGGAACTCTAACAATATGAACGCGGTAAAATCCCTGGTTGCGTTTTCTGCAGCTGAAGATCGGTTTGCCCGGGCATGCGCTCTTTCCGGCATCGGAACCCTTGGAGCTCAGGACCAGCTAGGGTTCCTTAAAAAGAAATACGCTGAACTGAACGGAATTGACAAATTTATGGCGCTCAAAGCAATCGGTGATATCGATACCTCTGAAGCAATTGATTATATAAGAAGAATGAGGGACGATCCTGTATACAATAGTGAGGATGGTTTGAAGTACGCAGTAGATTTATATCTCGAACGCTAAACGCCTGTCCGTATGAGCAGATGCAGGAGCGTTCTCTCTGCATCTGCTCATACCTGAACTTGATGTAATCCGCAGAAGTGCATTCTTAGTCTCTATTCCTGTCAGCAAGCTCAAGCTAATAAACTGTTTGACAATAAAAAAGAAAAATTTTTTACACACCTGAGCAGAAAAAAAGGAGAAATAGAATGGCCAACTTGGGTTTCGTAGGTCTCGGAATAATGGGCAAACCTATGGCGGGACATTTGGCTGCAGCAGGCCATACTGTGCATGTTTTTAACCGCACACCAAAAACAGCCCGGGAACTGGGGGTAAAAAACATTGTTGTGTGCAAATCCAGCCGTGAAGTTGCAGAGAAATCCGATGTGGTATTTACCATGGTTTCAGACACGCCGGATGTGGAAAAAGTAATTTTCGGCCCAGAGGGGCTGTTCGACGGGCTGAAACCCGGCTCCGTAGTTGTTGATATGAGCACGATTTCACCGGTTGCAACGAAGGATTTCGCGCAGCGATTGTCCGCCAGAAAAGTCCAGATGCTCGATGCGCCGGTCTCCGGTGGACAGACAGGCGCGGAACAGGCTGTCCTTTCCATTATGGTGGGAGGTGACGCATCGGTCTTTGAACGCGTGAAGCCGTATTTTGATCTGATGGGCAAAAATATTATTTATATCGGAACAAACGGCGCGGGCCAGACCTGCAAACTGGCAAACCAGATCCTTGTTGCTGCCACGCTGGAAGGAGTGAGCGAGGCGCTTGTCTTTGCGTCAAAGGCGGGAGTGGACCCGTCAAAGGTCCGGCAGGCGTTGCTGGGAGGGGCGGCACAGAGCCGCATCCTCGAGATTCACGGGAAGCGGATGATTGACCGGAACTTTGTTCCCGGCTTTAAAATAAGTCTGCAGCAAAAAGACCTTAACCTTGTTCTGCAAACAGCACGCAGCATGGGAGTCAGTGTTCCGACAACTGCGCTTGTGCGGGAATTCTATAATTCGCTGTCAGGACAAGGCGGCGATGATCTTGATAATTCCGCGCTTGTGCAAGCTTTGGAAAAGCTGGCAGGCAAAACTGTCGGGGAATAAGAGCGGGTCAGGGATGCTGTTGTGACTATCGCGGGGGAAGCTGCTAAGCGCCGGCGCCTGTGAGCTCAGCCATAAGCGCCTGGACGGTGAGCACTCGATCTATGCGCGCAGCGCTGGTCCCGACCGTATAGAGCGCTTCTTCTTTATCCGAATTGTACCCGCCGGAACTCAGCAGGCCATTGCAAATGCAGAAGTAGCTTTCGTTGCTTTCTTTTGCAGGGCAGATCGTGAAATTACCTTCTGCGTCTTTCAGAAGCACATAGCCCTTGTCACACTTGGGTGCACGAAGTCTCTTGAGCGCGGAGATATACATGGGGGATTGTTTTATCACCCGGAACGGCAGACCGCAGGGTGATCCCGGCCGGTGTGCAACAACGATGTCAGCTTCCGTTGCGTTGACGACGGCCTGTTTGTACGTTGCGGTTGCGCTGCTTTCTTCGGTTGCCAGAAAGCGGGTCCCCATCTGAACGCCGTCCGCTCCCCGGTTCATGAATCTGACGATATCATCATGAGAATAAATGCCTCCCGCGACGATCACGGGAAAATCGCCGTATTTAACAGCCATATCTTTTACGGGGGGCAGAAGATTTTCAAGACGGTTGGATTCAAGATCAACCTGGTCAATTCGGAAACCCAGATGACCGCCGGCAAGAGGCCCCTCCAGCACCACGGCATCCGGCCGATAACTGAGTTTTTCCCATTTTTTGCAGATAATCTCCAGTGCGCGGGCTGATGAAACAATCGGGATGAGCGCCGTTTCCTTTGGAGGCTGGATGGCCGGAAGGTTGAGAGGCAGGCCCGCTCCAGAAATAATGGCATCTGCACCTGCATCAAGGGCGCCTTTTACTGAATCATTAAAATCTCGGACGAGGGCGGCCATGATATTGATTCCGACAAACCCTCCTTGAACCTTGGACAGAGAAATTTCCTCATACGCGGCATCATAGGTGCTTGTTTTTTTGTTATTTCTCTTTGAAACGAGCCTGTCAAGGCACGCGCTGGAAACGATGCCGAGACCTCCCTCCCGCGCAACAGCTTTTGCAAGAGGGTAGAGTGACACGCCGACTCCCATTCCACCTTGTATGATTGGAACCGTTATGCTTTTTCCTTTTACAAGGAGTGGTTTCAATTTTGTCTGAGGTTCCAAATATCCCCCTATCGCGTTTGTACACAAACCGGGCAGACGGCAGGTTTGGACAGGCGTGATTATTATTGCTGATAATACAAATGGATCCCGGAAAAAATCGGTTGATTTTAGTAAACCTAATTACTATACCATAAGAGAAAATCATATTCAACCATTATCAATACCGCCTGGTTGAGTGCGGCAAGATCAAACCGGCGTTGACAATTTTTCCCTACTATGAGATTATCTTCATTCCTATGAAGATAATCAGGGACTTAAAAAATATTACCGAGAAATTCCGGAATCCAGTGCTCACGCTGGGAAATTTTGACGGCGTGCATCTGGGTCATCAGGCAATATTCAGGAGGATTGTCGCGCGCGCGCGGGAAATCCACGGTACCAGCGTTGTTTTCACGTTTGATCCGCATCCGCTCAAAGTGCTTGCCCCCGACCGATCACCCAGGTTGTTGAATACCTTTGAAGGGAAGATGAGATTGTTTGCCGCCGCCGGAATTGACGTTGTCATCTGTGCGGAGTTTACCCGGGCTTTTTCCGAGCAGACCCCCGAGGAATTTGCCCACAAGGTCCTGCATGAACAATTAGGTGTGAAAGAAGTATATGTTGGATATGACTATGCTTTCGGCAAAAGGCGCGAGGGTGGAATAGCGTCCCTGAAAAAGGCCGGACATGCCTGCGGGTTTTCCGTCAGCATGGTAAACGCCGTCCAGGTAAACGGGGTTGTAGCCAGCAGTTCCACTGTTCGCGATCTCATTGCGAACGGAAAAGTGCGCGAGGCTTCAGAACTGCTCGGCAGAAACTATACTGTCGAAGGAAATGTTGTACATGGATCGCACCGAGGTCATGCGCTTGGATTTCCCACTGCCAATCTGAGCACACCGAACGAATTGATTCCCGCATATGGCGTATACGCCGTACTTGCCCATATTGATGCATGCCAGTACCAGGGCGTAGCTTCCATCGGAGTACGGCCTACTTTTGACTCGGGGCCTGTTTCCATTGAAATTTTTCTTTTCGATTTCGACGGCGATTTGTATGGAAAACGGATGGAGGTCGCTTTTGTTCAGTATTTGCGCGAAGAAAAAAAATTTCCCGATGCCCGGTCTTTGATCGTGCAAATACATCAAGATGTCCAGGATGCGAGAACAGCGCTTCTCGACCGATCAGGCACCGGGAATACGTAGTTTTTTATGACAGCTGGTGCTGATTGCTGTGTTGTTCCTGCTGTTTTTTCAGTTGGCCGCGTTGCAACCTGCCCATGTTACTTTCTTATTATATTTTAAGTACTTAAGTTTTTCCCCAGCTTGACGCGGCAGAATGAAGCTTGATATGATTATTAGCAATAGTAGACTCGCGTCAGTCACAAAAGTATTGACAATAAAACGAATGCTATGCTATAAAAATCTTTTTTAGCGGTTTCTCATTGTGTTTACATTGTTTGCCCAGAACAGTTAGAGGACGGTTTTTCAGGAATGGCTTGATTTTTATAATAAAAACAGCCAGTTATGAAAAAGATTAAAACGCTATGCGTGACAGCAAACCTTTATAAAGCTAATTTTCTACAGGGAAACGATATATGGCAAAAATAGCTCCGTTCCGGGGGATTCTTTACAACCAGGTAAAAACAGGTCAAATGGCCGATCTCGTTTGTCCTCCCTATGATATTATTTCTCCTGCCGGCCAGAAGGATCTGTATAAAAAAAGCCCCTACAATGTCGTCCGGCTTGAGTATGGACTGGAAAATCCCGCTGACACGGATAACGACAACAGGTATACCCGCGCTGCCGCTCTATTGGATAACTGGCTCAACAAAGAGGATGTTCTGCGCCGGGAACAGCAACCGGCAATTTATATTTACGAGATGGAATATATTGCGGACGGAACAACCAAAAAACTGCGTGGTTTTGTCTGCAGTGTCAAGGTTGAAGATTATCACGCAGGCACCATTAAGCCGCATGAAACGACCCTTTCCGGGCCGAAAACAGACCGATTGAATCTCTTGCGTGCGTGCAGGGCCGGTTTCAGCCAGATATATTCGCTTTTTTCAGATCCGCAGGGAACGGTGGCGGGAATGCTCGCGGAGGCCACAGGAGCGCCCGCGCGGGAAGTAACGAGCAGCGACTCTGTGATACACCGTCTCTGGACGGTAACTGATGCGACGCTTGTTGAACGTATAGTGCATGCAATGGCTGATAAGCATCTTTTTATTGCAGATGGTCACCATCGCTACGACACAGCGCTCAATTACCGAAACGAACGTCGTGGAGCTTCAGGAGTTTCCAGCGGTGAAGAACCGTATGACTACACAGCCATGTTCCTGGCAAGATTGGAAGATCCGGGAATTTCCATTCTTCCCGCGCACCGTGTATTATTTAATCTGAAAAATTTTGAACCGCGGATGTTTGAAGACAAGCTGAAACGATACTTTGGCATTGAGCGTATTGATTGCACCCGAAAAACGGAATCCAAGGATCTGGAAACAATCTTGGATACCATGAAACACCGTGCCGGCCATGCTCATGTGTTCGGCATGCGGATCAAGGGGAAAAACAGTTATTATCTCCTGACGCTGCGAGATGAAGCGGTCATGGACACGATTCTTCCCGACAAATCACCGGCATACCAGAGGCTGGACGTTTCGATTCTGCATCACCTGGTTATTGACATGCTGCTCGGCATCAGGATGGATACTCACAAACTGGGCCTCAATATTGAATATATCAAGGATGCACGCGAAGCCATCGGACGTGTTTCCAGCGGCTCGGCCGAAATCGGATTCCTTATGAACCCGACCAAAGTTGAGGAAGTGAAAAACATTGCGCTGGCAGGTGAATGCATGCCTCAGAAGGCGACATATTTTTATCCCAAGCTGATAACGGGATTGGTTATGCATAAACTAGATTGAGAGCGATTTCCCGAGGCTGAATAGAAAAACACGCGGTCCTGGACATACTGCCATGGCCACGGCGATTTTTCAGTTTTTTTTTGCGGATGTCAGTTGCTTACATTTCTTAAGGAGGGTGCCATGGCTGTGAATGTTGCAATCAATGGATTTGGAAGGATTGGAAGAAACATTTTCCGAGCTTCACAGGGCAATAAAGATATAAAAATTGTAGCGGTCAACGATATTACTGATGCGCAGACGCTTGCGCATCTGCTGAAATATGATTCCGTTTTTGGAGAATTTCCCGTGGAGGTTGTCGCGGGGGACGGCAAGCTTCTCGTTGGTGGAGAGGAAGTCAGGGTAGTAGCCAAGAATGATCCGGCTGAACTGCCCTGGAAGGATCTGAAAGTGGATGTCGTTGTGGAATCCACAGGTCGGTTCCTCGACAAGGCGAGCGCTGGTAAACACCTGACCGCCGGTGCAAAAAAGGTTATTATTTCGGCTCCTGCCAAGGATCCTGATGCCACGTTTGTGCTTGGTGTAAATGAAGACAATTATGACACGGCGAAACATCAGATTGTCTCAAATGCGTCATGCACCACCAATTGTCTGGCACCTGTGGTGAAAGTGATTCACGAAAACTTCGGGATTGTGCACGGCCTGATGAACACGATTCACTCATATACCAACGATCAGAAACTTCTTGATCTGCCCCATAAAGACCTGCGCAGGGCCCGGGCGGCCGCGCTTTCGATCATTCCGACGACAACCGGAGCAGCTAAGGCTGTATCGCTCGTAATCCCGGAATTGAAAGGAAAGCTTGACGGGATGTCGCTCCGCGTGCCGACGCCAAACGTGTCGGTTGTGGATTTTGTTGCAGAAGTCTCAAAGAAAACCACGGCCGCGGATGTGAACGCCGCGTTAAAGCAGGCCGCGCAAGGGAAGCTCAAGGGAATTCTGCAATTTGAGGAAGCACCTCTGGTATCCATCGATTTCAAGGGGAATCCGCATTCGTCCATTGTGGATGCGGCGCTTACCAGCGTTCTTGAAGGGACCATGGTGAAGGTGGTTGCCTGGTATGACAATGAGTGGGGATATTCATGCCGTCTGCGTGACCTCATTTTGTATATGGTAAAAAAAGGTTTGTAATCGTCAGGAACGGCAGATTGTTGTTGCCAATACGAGCATTGATCAGCCACGAGAAGATTCGGCAAACCTGTCTGAACGCAGCTGGCCTGACCGGTTATTTCTTCTGCCGGACGCTTGAATCCATTTTTTGTCAGAGGGAGCAATGAACAAAAAAACCATAGACCAGGTTGACATCAAAGGGAAAAAAGTTTTTATCCGTGCTGACTTTAATGTGCCGTTTGATGAAAACGGCAACATCTCGGACGACGGCAGAATCCGGTCCACGCTTCCGACAATCAACTTTGCTCTGGATGCCGGAGCGAAGGTGATACTCGCGTCGCATCTGGGACGGCCCAAAGGCAAACGCGATCAGAAATACAGCCTTGCGCCGGTGGCAATCCGGCTGAATCGTCTTCTTAACAAGGAAGTGAAGTTTGCCAAGGACTGTATCGGTCCGGATGTGGAACACCTGGTGGCCGGAATGCGGCCGGGAGACGTGCTCCTTCTGGAGAATCTGAGGTTTCATGCCGAGGAAGAAAAAAATGACGATGGTTTCTCCCGGGCGCTTGCCGCTCTCGCTGATGTGTATGTGAACGACGCCTTCGGCACGTCGCATCGGGCGCACGCCTCCACGTATGGCATCACCAAGCACATCAAACAGGCCGTGGCGGGATTTCTTATGAAAAAAGAGATAGATTATCTTCAAAAGACCGTCGCAAATCCCGTGCGCCCATTCGTCGCCATTCTCGGGGGGTCCAAAGTATCGGGGAAAATCGGCGTGATCGAGAACCTGAAAAACAAAGTGGATAAAATAATCGTCGGCGGAGCCATGGCCTGCACCTTCAGCAAGGCAAACGGCGAAGAAGTCGGAGCTTCGCTTGTCGAGCAGGACATGCTCACCATGGCCGAGCATCTTCACAAGGGCGTTCGCGAGAAGGGGGTAAAATTCTATCTTCCGGTGGATTTTGTCGTTGCGGAAAACATGAATGACGGAGCGCAGACAAAGATTGTTACTTCCCAGGAAATACCGAAGGGATGGATGGCTCTAGACATAGGCCCTGCAACCGTCCGGCTTTTCAGCGAGGCAATTCAGGACGCCAAAACCATCATCTGGAACGGTCCCATGGGTATGTTCGAAAAAGATGCCTATTCGCGCGGCACCTTTGCGATCGCCCACTCAGTCGCCGATGCTTACGCAACAACCATTGTGGGTGGAGGCGATACCGACGTGGCGGTCCACCGGGCCGGCGTATCCGACAGCATTACCTTCATCTCCACAGGCGGTGGAGCGTCACTTGAGCTTCTTGAAGGTAAGGAACTGCCCGGGCTGGCTGCATTGACGAATGAGAGTGAATAAAAAAGCGTGAAACAGCAGGACCTTGTCACAAGGATCGGTGAGGACTGCGCGATTGCGCAGAGCTGAAAAAAGCAGCGAGGAACATTCCACGAGGTGCCCCATGGTTCAGAAAAGACGTCCCCTTATGGCCGGCAACTGGAAAATGAACAAAACCGCGACGGAAGCGCGAGATCTTGCCGCCAAACTTATTTCGCTTGTGTCGAGTGTCCGGGACCGGGATATTGTTCTTGCGCCGCCGTTCACGGCTCTTCAGGCCGTTCGTGAGGCAATCAGAGGCACGAATGTAGCGCTTTCCGCCCAGAATCTTTTCTGGGAGGAAAAAGGCGCTTATACCGGTGAAATTTCAGCAGAAATGCTCTTGGATTTGGGTTGTGAATATGTTATCATAGGCCACAGCGAGCGCCGGCAGTATTTTGGCGAAACAGATGACACCGTAAATAAAAAAGTCCGCCAGGCCTTGAATAAAAAACTGCTTCCCATCGTTTGCGTGGGAGAGACGCTTCAGGAGCGTGAAGCAGGAAGGGCATTCGAGGTGATTGAACGCCAGATGACGGGAGCGTTCAAAGGCGTAAGTGCTGCTGAAATGCAGCAGGTCGTTGTCGCGTATGAGCCTGTATGGGCAATCGGCACCGGGAAAACTGCTACCCCGGAGCAGGCGGAAGAGGTTCACGCGCGCGCCCGAAAAAAAATTTCTTCAATATTCAACGGCGAAGTTGCGGACGCATTGCGTATCCTGTATGGCGGAAGTGTGACACCGGAAAATGTTTCCGCTCTCATGGCCATGCCTGATATTGACGGTGCGCTTGTGGGCGGTGCAAGCCTGAAACCCGACTCGTTTGCCGCGCTGGTGCTGGTAAACTTTGCGTGATTGTGATTGTACGGGGTTTTCTCCGCGGATCGTGCAAACGGTGCGGTGAATCTATCATAGCGTAGGAGGAAGTAATGCAAATTTTGGTGGTAATCGTTCATGTTATAGTCGCCATCATCCTTATCATGATGGTTCTTTTGCAGAAGGGCAAAGGTGCCGATATCGGAGCTGCCTTTGGCGGGGCATCACAGACCGTATTCGGACCGCGCGGGGCGCAGAGTTTTTTGTCAAAACTTACTACAGGCGCAGCGGTACTGTTTATGATAACCTCGCTGGTGCTGGCAATCGCGGAATCAAAGAAAAGCTCGGTTATGGAAGGCGTAAAACAGGAGCAGACCGCACCGGCCGTCCCGCCGGCACCGCAGCCGCTGAAATAATCGTCCACAATGTTCTGATTACCGCACAACGTCAGAGGGTAGGCCTTGCCTACCCTTTTGTTTTTCTTTACTAGGAAATCCATAATGACCGAAGAAACAGAAAAAGAGCATGCGGCCCGGAAGTCACCGGGTCCTGCGAACACCCTTCTTCACGGCGGGGCTGCTGTTTTGTTCCGGTGTTCCCTCTGGCTGATTTCCTGTCTGCTTGTTGCGTTCCTGCTCGCCTGCGAGCAGAAGCGCGAACGCAACCCGAACACCTTTATCGTAAGCTCGCTCGGCGACGCGCGCCGCCTGAATCCGATCATCGCGAACGACAGCGCCTCCGGCACGATTAACGATCTGGTTTTTAACGGTCTTGTAAAATATGACAAAGACATCAAGCTTACCGGCGATCTGGCGGAGCGCTGGACGGTTTCGAACGAGGGGAAAACCATCACCTTTTACCTCCGTGCGGGAGTGATGTGGCACGACGGAGTTGAGTTTACAGCGGATGACTGCCTCTTTACGTATCAAAAAATAACCGACCCGGCCGTAGTTACCCCGTACAGCAGTTCGTACCTTGACGTGATCAGGGCGGAAGCGGTAAGCAAGTACATTTTTCGTGTGACATACCGAGAGCCCTTCTCGCCGGCACTTGAAAGCTGGACCATGGGAATCCTCCCGAAACATCTTCTTGCTGGCAAGGACATCAATACCGACCCCTTCAACCGCAATCCCGTTGGCACAGGTCCATACAAGTTCAGGGAATGGGTTTCGGGCCAGAGGATTGTGCTAAACGCGAATGATCATTATTTTGAGGGAAGGCCGAATATAGATCAGGTCGTTTATCGCATTATTCCGGACAGCTCGACCATGTTCCAGGAATTGCTGTCCGGAGGAATAGACATGATGGGCCTGAATCCTCTTCAATACCTTCGCAAAAGCGAGACACGCAGGATCAAGGAAAATTACCGGAAGTTCAGATATCCGGCAAACGGATTCACCTACCTGGGATACAATTTAAGAAATCCGCTCTTTGCCGACAAGCACGTCCGGCAGGCGCTTGCATACGCGATTGATCGTCAGGCGATCATCGATGGCATCGTGCTGGGCCTGGGGAGGCCTTGTACCGGTCCCTTCTCCGATGTCTCCTGGGCGTACAACCCACATGCAAAAAACTACCCATATGATCCGGAACGTGCGGCACGGATGCTTGCAGAAGCGGGCTGGACACCGTCCGGAACCGGCGGCATTCTGGAAAAAAACGGCAAACCTTTTCGTTTCACGATCATGACCAACCAGGGGAATAATGAGCGGATACGGGCCGCAGAAATTATCCAGCAGAATTGCAAAAAAGTAGGGATTGAGGTGAACATCCGGGTTATGGAGTGGCAGGCGTTTCTCGAGCAGATCGACAAGCGGTCATTCGACGCTATAATCCTCGGCTGGGGTATGGGAAGGGACCCGGACATCTATGATATCTGGCACTCCAGTAAAACCAGGAAAGGCGAGTATAATTTTATCGGGTACAGCAACGCGGAAGTGGACCGGCTGCTGATAGAAGGCCGCCGAACGTTCGACAGGGAAAAGCGAAAGCGAATATATCACCGGATCCACGCGATCCTGGCGGAGGAACAACCCTATGCCTTCCTATATGTGCCGGATGCGACACCGATCGTGCACAAGCGGTTTAAAGGGATTGAAGTCGCGCCGCTCGGCATCATGTATAATTTCAGAGAGTGGCATGTTCCGAAGGACAAAACTGCATGGTGATGGAAAAGCCGGAATTTATTCCTGCATGCGTTATGAAATCATATGACGATCATTTGCGTACAGAACCTTACAAAGCAGTTTAAATCGCTCAAAGCGGTGGACGATATCTCCTTTTGCGTTGAGGAAGGGGAAGTGTTTGGCTTCCTCGGCCCCAATGGAGCCGGAAAGACCACGACCATTAACATTCTGTGCACGCTGCTGTCCGCGACGGCGGGAAAAGCGGAAGTTGCGGGTTTTGACTGCGCGAAAAACCAAAATCAGGTGCGCTCCGCCATCGGCCTCATATTTCAGGACACAACACTCGATATGGGGCTCACCGCCTACGAAAACCTTAAATTTCATGCCTACCTGTACAATCTTGACCGCACGCTGACCGACCGCAGAATTGATGAGATGCTTGCCGTGGTGGAACTCCGGGACCGCAAGCACGACCTCATTAAAAATTTTTCAGGCGGGATGAAGCGGCGCCTCGAAATCGCGCGGGGTCTCTTGCATTATCCGCGGGTGCTGTTTCTTGATGAACCCACCATCGGCCTTGACCCGCAGACGCGAAGCACGATTTGGGATTTCATCGGATCCCTCAGAAAGAAAGAAAAAATAACGGTCTTCATGACAACACATTACATGGAGGAAGCAGAGAACTGTGATCGCATCGCCATCATTGACCACGGGAAAATCATCGCACTCGACACGCCTGCCCGGCTTGAGGAAACGGTTCATGGCGACATTATTCACCTTGTAACAGCAGATAACGTACGCGCTATGCTGGAAATTCGGAAAACATTCAACATTGCTGTTCATGAAGAGAACGGCGGTCTTTTTCTTGAAGTCGAGAGGGGTGATGAATTCGTCCCCAAACTGATTCACGCTCTTTCGGTCAGGACGGAGTCCGTAAGCCTTAAAAAAACAACCTTGAACGATGTGTTCCTGAAACTTACCGGAAGGACCATTCGGGATGACGTTCCGCAGGGAAACAAGGAAGCCACACGGGAATTTGTGCGCAGTCACCGGAGGGCGCAGCGTTGATCCAGCTCCGTGCCATGTATGTTATCTGTAATCGGGAATTTATTAAGTTCTTCCGGGAAAAGAGCAGGCTGCTCGGCACCCTGGCGCGGCCCATTCTCTGGCTGTTCGTGGTGGGAAGCGGGATGAGCGCCCTGATCAAGCCCCAGGCAGGTTTTTCCTACATTCAATTCATCTTTCCCGGGATGATCGGGATGACGATCCTTTTTTCCTCGATTTTCTCGTCAATTTCCATTGTCTGGGACCGGGAATTCGGATTTATGAAGGAAATGCTCGTTGCGCCGATCTCGCGAGTGTCAATCGTATTTGGCAAGGCGCTTTCCGGCACCCTTATATCAGTTGCCCAGGCACTGATCATTTTGCTTCTCATTCCTCTTCTTGGCATGCACATAACGGCCGGTCAGTTTTTTGAGGTTGTGGCCGCATCGCTGATTGTTTCATTCTGCATTACCTCTCTGGGGATTTTGATAGCGGTACGGATGACTTCTTTTGACGGATTTAACGTCATTATGAACTTTCTGGTCATGCCGATGTTTTTTCTCTCCGGTGCCATGTACCCCATTTCATCCCTTCCGGCAGTGTTGCAGGAGATGTCGTATCTTAATCCGCTTACCTACGGTGTTGATATCCTCAAGCACGTTCTGCTGCGCAACAGCCTGCCGCCTCTTGGTCCGGAACTGCCTCTGGCTTTGGATATATCTGTTGTCATCGCGATATCCGCGATCATGATCATCTGTGCGGCGCTGTCGTTCAGAAGACAGGACTGAGTGTGGGATCGGTGTCTGCAGCAAAGATATTCCGCAATGAGGACGGCGCACCTGCCTTGTTCAGAATGCCTGTTGCTCGAACTATCAGCAATCGGGTTTTACTCCCTGCCCGGCGGGGGATTCTTCCGGGCAGGGTCATCATTGTTTTCCTCGTTTTTATTCTTCTTGTCTTCGTTTTTTTCTTCCTTCTTCGTTTTTTTTGACATTGCTTTCAGACGGCTGTCCACCAGAAAATTTATGGTGCCTGCAGGGTAGGATCCGTCTGCCCTCCGCTCGCCGGCAGGGAGGCCCAAAAGAATTTCCAATGCGTCGTTCACTGATTTGACCGCGTAAATTCTGAACGCTCCGTTCCGGATGGAATCCATCACGTCTTTTCTGAGCATGAGATTTTTTACATTAAGATGCGGGATAATTACACCCTGGTCACCGGTCAGTCCCCGATTTTTGCAAACGGCGAAAAACCCTTCTATTTTCTCATTTACCCCGCCGATGGGCTGGATTTCGCCCTTCTGATTGATTGAACCGGTAATTGCTATATTCTGTTTGACCGGCAGCTCCGCAATAGCGGAAATCAGGGCGATGAGTTCTGCAGCAGAAGCGCTATCGCCCTCGATTTCTCCATAACTCTGCTCAAAGGCAAGACTTGCCGAAAGTGCAAGCGCCTGATCCTGGGCATAAGTTCCCCCCAGATACCCTTCGAGAATGAGCACGCCCTTGTTATAGATGCGGCCGGACAGCTTTGCTTCGCGTTCAATATTGATGAGGCCTGTTTTCCCCAGGAATACGCGGCTGGTGATGCGTGACGGCTTGCCGAAGGAAAAATTGCCGATCTCATAAATAGATAAGCCGTTTACCTGTCCCGGCACCGCGCCGGCAAGATCCACCATGAGCGTTCCGTCCGCGTAGAGCTCCTGGATGCGTTCGTCAAGAAGATTTGCACGGTAGATTTCTTCGTCAAGCGCCTTGTCCACATGCGTGGCCAGAACGTTGCTGCTGCCCGCCTGCTGCGCCCAGTACGATGATTCCCGCACGAGGTCAGCAAGATCGCTGAATCGCAGCGAGAGCTTTTTCTTTTTCCCGGCAAGACGCACCGCGTGGTCTATGACACCCGCAACGGCGCCCCGGTCGAACGGGAGCAACCCGTCGCTCCTGACGATGGTTCCAATGAAGTTGGCATACAGCATCTTCTCTCCGCTCGAATCCGCTGTCTGAGTGTCGAAATCCGACTTTACTTTAAAAAGCTCCCGGAAATCCTCGTCATAGTTGTACAGGATATGATAAAGCCAGGGGCTGCCGAGCATGATGATTTTGAGCGAAACGGGGATGGGTTCGGGTTTGATTCCGCCGCCCGCAAAACCGTAGAGTTCATACACATCTTCGATGGACACTTCATTCCTTTTGATAATGCGCTTGATTGCGTCCCAGGCAAACGGGCTCCTGAGGAGGTCGAGCGCATTCAGCAGAAGATAGCCGCCGCTGGCTTTCAGCACCGCGCCGGACCTGATCATGGTAAAATTAGTGTAAAAAGCACCGAATTTCGCCTTACGCTCGATGCGCCCCACGAGCTTGTTGTATGTCGGATTCGCTTCTTCAACGAGCGGTGCTCCCTTGGTTTCGGCGTTGTCAACCACGAGATTGACTTTGTAGCGTTCCAGAAAACTGCTTTTGTCCATGCCTTCCATGGAAAAGGGCATTTCCTGAGGCTGCCCCAGAAAATCGCGCAGATTTCTTAGTATATCCTCCTCCACATTCGCAAGATATTCGAGAATGCGGGGTTGAACGCGGTACTTCTCCTTGAGTTCCTCAAGCTGATGGCCCATGGCAAACCGGACAATGCGCCGGTTCAGGTCGTGGAGTTTTTCATGCGTTTCTTTGTCGAGCTGACGGACCTTTGCGAGAAAATCCCGGATCACCGAGTCCACCTTTTTTTCGCGATCCTCAATATCACGCCTCTGTTCCAGGGAGAGCTTTTCCAGATCCTGCTGCTCGATAGGTTTGCCCTTCAACAACGGGGCCTTGACGATGCCTGTTCTGGTAATGGACAGCTGGAAACCAAGCTCAACCGCACGCGCGACCGCCTCGCTGAAGAGGACTTCCTTTGCTTTTTCCACGTCATTTACAATCCGGCTTTTTTGCTCCTCATATTCCTTGGACTCGAAAACCTTTGGAATTTCAGCCTGCATGAATTCGATGAATTTCTCGATGTCGTGCTGAAACTCGCGGCCTTTTCCGGGCGGAAGATTCACGGCACGAGGATTGTCAGGATCTGAAAAATTGTTGATATAGCACCAGTCGTCAGGAACAGGGCGGTTGAGTGCGATTTTTTTAATGATTGATTTCACAATGGTTGTTCTGCCTGTGCCTGGAATGCCGGAAACAAAAATGTTGTAGCCGTGGTTTCGTATGGAAAGCCCGAATTCTATCGCCTTGACAGCGCGTGTCTGGCCGATAACTCTGTCTTCAAGCGCAAGTTCAGCGGTGGTTTGGAAGGGGAATTCAGAAGGGTCGCACGCGTGACGAAGTTCGGAAAAAGGCACCTCATGACTATGCAGAGACATATCAACCTCCAGCCGAAGAGTAGCTGTTAAAATTGTATGCACCCTGGTCTGCCTTGTCAAGGGTGCCGACGCACAGGGAGGGGGTGCTGCACAAAACAATTTTTATTGATTTTTTTTTCAAGGGACTCTATAATTTTTCCAGGTATACTTAAATCAGAAGACGCAGGCGGGATGCCTGGATTTTGGAGCGCAGTGCGCGATGCATCGGCCCGAACGGACCGGTCCCGTCCGAAAGAAAGACCCGAATACTGAATTGTGCAGTTTGTTTAAGCACGCGTGACAACGGAGGGTGTGTGGAAAACTTGCAGCGTTGGTATGGAGAAAACAGAAGAATCGGATCAGACCGGCGACAAGCCATGGACCCCGATTTTTTGGGGCCTGACGCGAGAAGCGGCAAGGACAGAAGATATCGGGAAAAACGCCAGCTTCTCGTCCGATGTTCAAATTGTCTGATGCTGAACCGCGTCCTCCTGAACAAGCTGTTTACAAAACCAGTGTGCGGTAATTGCAAAGGCGTTCTTGATTTTCCCCAGCACCCGGTCTGGGTGAAAGCAGACGGATTTGACCGCTCGATTGCGCATTGGCCGGAGACCCTTCTGATTGTGTTTACGGCGCCAATGTGCCTTTACTGCAAGATAGTGGACCCCGTTCTGCACGAGCTCTCCTGGGAAAAAGCGGGACAGCTTAAAGTAATGAAGATTGACACTGAAGCCGAGCAGGAGTTGTCGCGGCGTCTGAAAATTGAAAAAACCCCCACGTTTATGATCTATAAAAATGGCGAGAAAATACTTCGCATCGATGGTGCGCCAAAAGATAAAACCGATATCGCAAAGTGGGTAGGAAATATTATCAATTTTACCAATTACTGATTTTTTACCCTTCCAAATATGATGTGTGAAAGGCTTTCTGCGACCGCATGACGGTTCATGCGGTCGCAGGGACCGGACCGGAATCTCCTGGAGAAGCACTCATTTTTCCCCGCCTTTTTTGTTTCGCAGACTGGATTAACAATAGATACTTAGCTGAAAACATTAAAGATTCTTTCCAAAATTCCGAAAAGATTATATGGCACGGATGTTCTGTGGTGAACGAGGTTGCGGGCAAAGTCACCATGCGGCGGTAATAATGCATTTTATGAAAGCACGGCACTTACTTTCCGCAGGCACTTTAAGCGGGATTGCAGACATGAAGCTTTGCTTGGTATAACTTAACGCTCCCTGCTCTCCAGAACGTCAGGGAAAGGAACAATCTGAAACTTTCTTGTCGGGGAAAAAGCGGCAAAAGGATATATTGACTTCCCTTATAAGAAAGGATAAACTGCGGATTAGTTACAGAATAGTTGCTTTTTTACCATCATTGAACTTGATGACCATCAGCGCATGAAACGAAAAATCATTATTTCCATATTGACGTTCTTTATTATTTCGGCCCTTGGTGCGGTAATCGCCTCCCTGCACATCAAGGATTCGACGGAGACGCTGAATCGCATTACGACCCTTCGTCAGCTGGAGGATCTGCACCGGCAGTTGTTTTTTTCCATACGAGCGGTTCAATCCGATCTTTGCTCACCAACACCCACAATGATCCTCGGTCAAAATCAGCCGCCTGCTGATATCGCCGCCATGGTTCAGTCCACTGGAAAATGCACGACGTGTCATCATAAACCGGAAACCACCGCCCGAATCAACCAGATACAGGCCCGCGTTCTTGACTATCAGAATACGCTGCTCTCTTTTCGAGATGCGAAAAAGCAAGCCAGACAGACGGATAAAGTGAAGCTCCGCGCAACCGCCCTCGGCGATGAGGTGCTGGGCGAGCTTCAAGGCCTGCTTGAACAGGTGAGCAACAGACTCAATTCCATCATTCAGGATGCAAAGCGGAGAATTGCCGTGGCGTGGCTGATTCTCGCCGGGACGGTAATCGTACTGCTTGTGTTGAGCGTTATCGTGGCAGTGCATCTGGTGCGGGTTGTCACCAATCCCATCAATACGCTGGTTAACGCCACAAGAATGATCGCATCGGGAAACCTGGGGTATCGGATCGACAGGGTGGAGAAAGATGAATTTGGAGAACTTGCCGCTCATTTTAACAGCATGAGCCTGTCCCTGAAGGATGGTTACGCCAAACTTGAGCAGGAAATTGCCGAGAGAAAAAAATCGGAAAAGCAGCATGCGTATGACGCCTTCCACGATGCCCTGACAGGACTGCCGAACAGGGCTCTCTTTATGGACCGTCTTGAACATGTCCTCACCGCGTCGCACCGCCGGCCCGGGGCGCCCTATTATGCGGTGCTCTTTCTCGATATGGACCGGTTCAAGGTCATCAACGACAGCCTCGGACACACTATCGGCGACCAGGTTCTTATTGCCGTCGGTCATAAATTAGCAGACTGCATCCGTCCCGGCGACACGGTTGCGCGCCTGGGAGGGGACGAGTTTGCCATTCTTCTTGAAAACATCACCGAGCTGGGCCATACAGTTGAAGTCGCCGAGCGGATCAAGAAAAAATTGTCCATACCAATTGATATCAAGGGCCATGAGGTTTTTGCTTCCGTCAGCATCGGGATCACCCTGGGGACGGAACGCTATGAGCGGTCGGAGCAGGTTCTGCGAGATGCGGACATAGCAATGTACGAAGCAAAGGGCCAGGGAAAATCGTCGTATGAAATCTTCGATGCAAAAATGCATGCCAATATCATGGACCGGATGCAGCTGGAAACGGACCTGAGAAAAGCCATCGATCTTAAGGAATTCACGCTGTACTATCAACCCATCATGAATTTGAAAACGCAGCAGCTGACCGGGTTTGAAGCGCTGGTTCGCTGGAACCACCCTAAGCGCGGCCTTATTTATCCGCTGGAGTTTATCCCCCTGGCAGAAGAGAATAATCTTATTTATCCGATTGGGGAATGGATCCTGCGGGAGGCCTGCCGGGAGCTCAAGCTGCTGCAGACGCAGCATCCCACGGTGCCCCCTCTTACCATGAGCATTAATATTTCACGGAAACAATTCGGCAGGGAGGATCTGGCTGATAAACTGTCCGGATATCTGGCGGAATTCGGTGTGGATCCGCATACTCTGGCTCTGGAGATCACCGAGAGCATGATTATGCAAAATGTCGATGTGGCGATAAAAACGATGAAGCAGCTGAGGACCATGGGAGTGCAGCTCCATATCGACGACTTCGGCACCGGACATTCATCACTGAGCTACCTTCACCAGTTCCCCGTGAACGCGCTTAAAATCGACAGGAGCTTTATCAACAGGCTTTCAGCGGACGGCACGAACAACGAAATTATTACTTCAATCATCACCCTGGCGAAAAGTTTGAATTGCGATGTCATAGCCGAAGGGGTGGAGATGGAACACCAATTATCAAACATCCAGGAATTGCGTTGCGGCTATGGCCAAGGGTTCCTTTTTGCCCGCCCCATGGCGTTTCCCGCAATTGAAAACTGGATGCAGAAACAGAAACGGTTTTAAAAAACTGCAGCAATGCTTCCCTCGGTGTACCGTATGGCATTCCCCGATACGATTCTTTTCCCTTAGACAGGACGTTTCCCATTGGCAAAAGCATCCCGGGCAGCGTGGAAGCTGCCGCTGGATCGGCGAGGCCCCGACGTGCACACGGACAATGGCAGGTGCATCCACGCGGTGTTCCGGCCGCTACAGGGTGCTTGCGTTCAGTTTCGTATAAACAAAAAGGGTAAAATCGTTTTCCAGCCTGTCGTGATGGAGCACGACGGAGGGAGAGAGGTTTTCTATGGAGAATTTGACTATGTCCCCGGGAGAAGTATAGTTGAGTTCCGGTGCCTTGACCGGAGTGTGCGACGACAGGGCATTCAGCGCCAGCCCCTTGCGGCAGTGTTTGAACAGTTTCAGCATCGCGTCCCGGAGATCCTGCTGAACACCGGGGACGCGCAGATTGAACACGCCACAGATGAAAATATAATCAAACAACCCTTCCAGCGGTTCCTCATCAATGCACATCACGCTGAACGTGCATTCCGGATATTTTTTTTTGGCCAGGGTGATAAGATTTTTATTGATATCCACGCCAGTATACCGTACTGATATGCCACGTTGTTTCAAAAAATTATAAAAGTCTCCCTTCCCGCACCCGTAATCAAGAACTGTCCGGTTGGATAAGTCCGGCGCGATGTCCAAAAGGGCATGAAAGCGCCTCAACTGCCCGTTGGGAGTCCAGCGAAGCGCCTCGGGTCGGTCGCCGAATTTGTTCAGATGGTGGTTAAAGAATGAAATGAGCTGCTTTTTGGTGGAGGGATCCATCAAGGCTCTCCTTCACGGTGGCATCGCACCCCGTGACCAGTCTTAGGTCAGGGCTGTTTAGCGGGTCAAAAGCCTCTGGACAGCCCGGTCCAGTTCTTTGTCCAATTTTTTTTCCAGTCCCGCCTGGGCAACGGCTATTCCCACTTCCTCCACAAGCGCAGTCAGTACCTGCTCCGCAATGCGGGAGGGTGTTGCACCGTCACGTCCGCCGACATTGGTCATTTCAAAATGTTTCAGGGTGACGGACTGGGGTTTGTCACCCAGCGCAGCAACGTGCGCTTCAATCGTGCCGCTGTCCATCACCAGCTTTTTGATCAGCAGCGTTGTCTCCTTCTCCGGTGATTTTTTTTCTTCAGCCGTTTTCTTTTTTGAGGCCGCGCCGGATTCTTGGATGTTTTTTTTCAGAACAAGGATGTTTGAAGCAAGCGCCTGGTTCATCTCGTACACAACCTGCGGCGATGCAATGCGGATTTCCTCGATCACAATGGGAGAGGAAGTGACGGAGCGTGCGTCGATTTTTATGCTGATCCGGCCAAGGCGGAACACATGGGGAGAGGAAAAACCCTGAGGGTTCGCAACCGTCAGACCGGTGAGCTCCCCCTTTTCCTGGGCCAATTGTATGGACACGGCAGACACGCGGACCGCGGTTTTTGCGGCTTCTGATCCGTACTTTTCAATTGCGGCTTTTACCAGCGAGTCAAGATTTGTCAAGAGGTAGGCAACTCCTGCAGCAATTGCAATTACGAGCACTCCGACAACAATAAGGATTTTCCAGCGGGTTTTCATACAGGCACCTCCCTGATCTTTTTTTAATGATAGAAGAGTTTACGGAATTTTGCAAGGAAGAACGGACGTTGAAAACCCGTCCGGCAGCGGCTATACTGATTGCAGGAGAAAAGAAATGCAGGCATGGTTTTTAAAAGAGTATGGAGCCTGGAGCGTTTTCATCATTTCCGTGTTTATCGGAGTCGGGGTAAGCAGGACCGCTTCCTGGACCGTGATCCCGCTCAGCATCGCGATGGGCCTGCTGATCAATTCCAAGCAGGCGTATACCGTGTGGGTTGCTCAGAAAATAAGCAGGCTGCCGCTTCTTGTTTTTTTTGTGCAGGTGGCCGCAGCAACCGGAATGCTACTTGCACTATTCGGCGGTGATATTGTCGCGCTGCTTCCGCTCCTTGTTTTTCCTGTGGCGTACCTTCTGATGCGCGGTCTGGCGGGTGAACATGCGCTTCTGACTGAACTGCTCGGCTTTGCTGTTCTCAGTCTTGCCGCAGTTATTGTAAAGTTTTCCTTTTTTGGCGGGCTGGATGTTCGGCTTTTTGTGGCCGTAGTTTTCTTCTTCATGGCGGGAGTATTCAAGGTAAAGGCTTTGCTGGCGGCAACAGCGTGGAGTAGAGCGTTGTCGCTGCTATATATTGCAACGGCCGTTGCTGCCTGCCGGGGAATGCACATCCAGCTTATTATTCTGCTTCCGTTGCTGGATAATGTGATTGCAGCGATTATCCCCTACAAAGCAAGCCTCAGGACAACGGGATGGATTGAAGTGGGAAAAGGCATTGCATTTCTGGCATTGATGATACGATATTATTGAGTTGCCCATGCTTCCGGTTCCGGGCAAGTTTTCACCTTTCGCTGAATAAGGGAGCTGGAAAGGATGTTTCCCATGCGAAAAATTACTGATCAGGTCATTCTCGTGACCGGCGCCACTGACGGGCTGGGAAAGCAAGTCGCCGGTGATCTGGCGAAAAAAGGGGCCATTGTCCTGCTGCACGGGCGAAACCGGATGAAAGGGGAAACTGTTCTGCAGGCAATACAAAACCAAACCAGCAACAGCAGGGGTCGGTTCTATCAGGCCGATTTTGCGTCGCTCGGGGTGGTGAGAAAACTTGCCCAGGTGATGTTCACGTTTGACCTTGCCGGTGTCACGGGAAAGTATTTCAACGGCAAACAACCGGCTTGACCGAACGCGCAAGCGTATGACAGGGAGGCGCGAAGACGCCTTTGGCAGCTGAGCGAACAGCTAACCGGATTTGCTGAATTTTCTGATTAAGTTGTCCAAATGTCCGTGGTGGAGGTTAGCGTCGCCCTAAATTCAGCCGCCAGACCAGATAATGCTCCTGAGCAGGGTTCGCCTCTTTGTTGTCAATGGCGGAGGGAGGAAAGGGGGCTTCGTCTTCAGGTTCCTGGTCTGTCGGAGAGTCCGTCGGCAGCTGAATCGGTTCATCCCCGGAAACACTGCAATCCTGTTCACCGGCGACAGCATCTGACTCATTCGGCAAAAGACAGGAGTTTTCCTGCAGTTCGCTTTGCAGTGCCGGTTCATTTTCCGGAGTTGAAGTGTGCGGTTCTTCCGGGATGAAGTTGTGAAACGCGGCATGCTCAGGCACGGCATGGTTTGCGTTGCTGGCCGCGCCGTCTACTTTGCGCGGAAGGATGTACACTGTTGACAGCAAATGTTCGACAATTTGAAGCGCAATGTCTATGTCTTTTTTCCCCAGACCGACAATTTTTTGTGACGCGTCATTTCCCATGAATCGGATGCCGACCAGCCGCACCGCGTCTTTTTTTGATATATGTCCTTCTGCTGCAAGTTTGTTGATTTTTTGGTCAAGGTTTCTGCCTTTGATGTTCAGATCGCAGCACACCGCTTCCACGGAAGCCCGCAAACCCATGCTGGCTAATATGAACGCCTCCTCCTGCAGCGAACGAATCACTTCATTGTATACGTCCGCGACCATAGGCGGGAAATAATGCGTATCGTTGATCTTTTTGTGGTTTTTGATGAACTTCGGATAACATCGTACTGTTTCGGGTACGCGGCATTTTTTGCCGGTTTCATCAACATAGGTGGTTTCCAGATCGACGCAGACTTCGCGGAAGGAAATGTAATTGCAGCCGGCGCATTGCACAATCTGGTAGATTAAATCACGCGCATATTCCTCCCGTTCAGACTCCACGTGCTGGGTAAGAATACTGTGATTCGTCGGCCGTGAGCAGATTATGCAATAGCTCTTTACGGTAGTATCAGACATGCAGTCTCCTCTTCATGATATTCCCGCGGATAGTGCGACGTGTTTATGTGCAAACTTATCATATCTTGCAGCGCAAAGCAAGAACGGAGTGTGGTATGGCTGCCCGGTGGGAGGGGAGACGAGTGGTGAACAATGCGTAAGCGAATGTATAATGTTCTACTAAGAGGGAACTGTCCGGATTGCTGTCAGTCTTATGAACAAAAGGCCGGAACAAACCAGGAATATGAGGGGGTTGATGCACCTAGATGGTTTGGTCCGGCCTTTTTCGTTTGATGTCAGGCTTCTTTTACGAAATCAACCTGCATCCTGCAATCCATTTCATAGTCTACTGAT
Organism: uncultured Nitrospiraceae bacterium; assembly: GCA_964646375.1. Taxonomy (GTDB): domain Bacteria; phylum Nitrospirota; class UBA9217; order UBA9217; family UBA9217; genus JBAZLV01. The sequence goes on from CAZYEF010000006.1 coordinate 29,746, forward strand.
GAGAGCAACACTATTTATGAAAGAGGATTGTAACTGCCTGGATTAAAATAAGCGCTTGCCGCCTCTTAGTTTCGTGATGCCAGCCATAATCACCAATACAGAAACGATTCCCACAAGTATATACCCGACCATACTACTACCTCCTCAAGTTTTAAGTCCTTCGACTATTGAATAATATGGAACTGCGGCTGCGTCACGCAGTCTGGAAAAAGCTGCAGTTTGTGAAGTATCAGCGCCGTGCGTTAATACAGCACCATCGGATTATTCTTTTCCTGAATCTTTCTTTGGTTCTTTTAGCGATTAGAACTCCTCCAGCAAAACCGGGAAAATCATGTATTGTAGTTGCTTAAACCGTGCCAAATATATTCATGTAAAACATCAGCATGTTATGGCTGGAAGCGCATGTAATCTATCATATAGGAAAGAATTTTCTTTCATATATGACAGAAATGGGTTATGCTGTTATATATAACAGTTAATTGTCCCGAGCAAGAGGTGGAACATGGTTGTTAATGAAATGGATTTTTCCCGGGAAGTAACGCTTCATATCTGCAGCAGTCTGGAGATAGAGAAATCGCTTTGGCAGTGTTTTTTGTATGTTAAAAAAGTCATGCCGGTCGACGAATTGGTCCTTGTCGTTTATGACAGAAACAACGGCGAGTTTGAGGTGATTGCCACGGCCGATGTCAATGGCGGCATGGTCCAGTCGGTTAAGGTGAGCGTGCCGTTGGAGGCAAGAAAAAATATTGAGAATGCCGCAAATCTTTCTCCGGTCAGGATCGTGAATGATATGAACGAGGACACCATCGTAAGGAAATTCGCAAAAGCCCTGGACTGGCCCCCATCCTCCGTTATCGTAAACCGCCTCATTCTCGGAGGGAGAATGACGGGGGCTCTGCACGTGAGAAAGGAAGGCAAAGGAAAATACACAAAAGACCACTCCCGGCTCTGGTCGCTGATCAACAAACCGCTTGCGATTGCCCTCGCGAACAGTCAAAGCCATCGGGAGGTGCTTGAGCACAGAGAGCGTCTCGCAGACGACAACGCATACCTGCGGGAAGAACTGCAACTGAACTCTTTCGGTCCTGTTGTCGGAGAAGACCGCGGACTGAAGGAAGTGATGAAGCAGGTCAGGCGTGTGGCGCCGCTCGGGTCCTCGGTTGTTCTCGTCGGAGAGACCGGTGCGGGCAAGGAAGTCATCGCGAACGTCATGCACCAACTGTCCCCCCGCTGCAAGGGTCCGTTCATTAAAGTCAATTGCGGCGCCATTCCTGATTCCCTGATAGATAGTGAGCTGTTCGGTCATGAGAAGGGGGCGTTTACCGGAGCGTTTGTCCAGCGCCGCGGCCGTTTTGAAAAGGCCAACAGAGGGACAATATTTTTGGACGAAATCGGGGAACTTCCGCTGCATGCGCAGGCGAGATTGCTGCGGGTTCTGCAGGAAAAGACAATTGAGCGGGTGGGCAGCTCTGATTCAATCAAGATTGACGTCCGCCTGATTACAGCGACCAACAGGAACCTTGAAAAAATGGTGGAGGAAGGGACATTCAGAAAAGATCTGTATTTCCGCATCAAGGTTTTTACCATAGCAATACCGCCTCTTCGTGAACGGAAGGACGATATTCCGCTTTTGGTCAGGCATTTTATGAGTAAAAAACAGCAGGAAATGAAGCTGCCATGGGAGCCGGTGGTCGGCCCGAATGTCATGGACAGGCTGCTCAATTATTCGTGGCCGGGAAATGTCAGAGAACTGCAAAACACTGTTGAGCGGGCGCTCATACTTTCCGGCGGGATCCCCCTCGCATTCGAGGACATTCCTCCTTCCGGATTCAGGATGGTTCAGGCGCAGACTGGAAACCAAGAAGAAGGCATCATCTTAAGTTTACAGGAAGTGGAATCAAAACACATAAAAATGGTCCTCGAAAAAGTCAGAGGCCGAATTGAAGGAAAGAGCGGCGCGGCCGCCTTGCTGGGTTTAAATCCTTCCACGTTGCGCCACAGAATGAAAAAACTCGGAATACCTTACGGCAGACCGCGGGACAGGAATATGTAGAATCGGGCAGACAGTTACAACCTGGTTTTGACCGGATGCCGTCTGAATGATTCATGGCGGTCTCTGAAAAAGCAACACAGACACGAACCAGAAGTCAACGACTGTTTTGCGGACCGCTGAACAGACAAAATGCAATCACACACACAACAAATTACAATTCGCACGCTTCAAATCAGCCCGCCGATTCTTCTGGCGCCGATGGCAGGCCTTACCCACAGCGCGCTCAGACAGGTGATACTCAGCTTTGGTGGAATCGGTCTTCTGTCAACCGAGATGCTTTCGGCAAAAAGACTTCCCTCGGAGAACCCCGGTATTTCCCCCTATCTTTTCAGGACAGCTTCCGAAAAACCGCTTTCCTACCAGATTCTGACTTCCCGCGCAGAAGAAATGGCGCCTGCCATTGAAGCACTGCATAATCAGAAGGCTGATGCCATTGATGTAAACTTGGGTTGTCCGGCTCCGTCCGTCCGCAAGATGGGCGCAGGCATAGAACTGATGGAGCAGCCGGAGGCGGTTCGCCGCATCATTGCTGAAGCAAGGAAACACACACTGTTGCCGCTCAGCGCAAAAATTCGTCTCGGCATCGAACTTGACGGGCAGAAACTGAGGGATTTCTGCGGTATGCTCGAAGACGAAGGTGTGGACATGATTTCCATCCACGCACGGTTTAAGAAGGAATCATTTGCGCGCAGACCCCGATGGGAGCATGTCGGCACGGTAAAAAACCGGCTCAGGATTCCCGTTGTCGTAAATGGAGGAATTTTTTCCGTCCAGGACGCGGAGGAATGTCTGCGCGTGTCAGGCGCTGACGGACTGATGCTTGGGCGCGGGGCGGCGATCAGGCCATGGCTTTTCGCCGAGATTGCCCGGGGCGTGTATGGGGCTGACATTCCGGCACCGGCTGTATCCCTGCCCGTGGTTTACCGCAATTTTATCGATTTGCTGAACAAACACTTCAGACCTGAATACCGCCTCGGCAGACTCAAGGAATTTACCCATTATTTTGCCCAAAACAATGCGTTCGGTCACCACCTGATCTCCAGGGTGCAGAGCAGTCAATGTATTAATGAAGCAAAAGAAAAGGCAGAACTCTTTTTTGCAAATGATCAAAATACGGTTCTTCGTTAAAGCAACTCTTTTTCCCGCATACCAACGTCAATAATCTGACCCTCCTGCTTTCCTTACCCGCAAATGATAAACACGCCTTGCAGATTGGTTTTCTCTAACCGGTTAATTTTAAATAAGAAAAAAGCGGCTGTTTTCCGGATGCTCGCAACGCTCAATGGTATTCATATTGCATAAGTATTGATTTAAAAGAGTATATGCGCGCCTTTTTGACGCATGAGGTGTTATTTTACTTTGGAGACGGCGTGAAGCGATTTTATTTTTTTGCGGTTTTTCTCACAACGGTTTTTTCCCTAGTGTCGTCCGCTCTGGCTTTATCACCGAAAACGATCCCGGCAAAGGCCTGCATCCTCATAGATGAAAACGGGTCGGTTCTCTATGAAAAGAACTCCTCGGCAAAGCTTCCGCCGGCCAGCACGACAAAACTCATGACTGCCATGGTGGCGCTTGATAATC
>CAZYEF010000007.1:0-32708 GCA_964646375.1 uncultured Nitrospiraceae bacterium
AAGCTTTTTCCGCGACATGGCAATATGCTTGATAGTGCTCCTCTTCGGTCGGCAGGTTTCCCCTGTTCAGGTACAAAAACTCCGTCCGATACAATCCAATGCCGGCCCCGCCATGGTCCGCTACCGATGCAACCTCCTCCGGCAGCTCGATATTGCCCTGGATGTGAATTATGTGGCCATCGAGAGTAACGGCAGGCAGCGTCTTGAGTTTTTCGAGTTCCTGTTCAAAATAGGTATACCGTCTTTTTTTCTTTAGATAATCCAGGAAGGTTTTTTCATCCGGCTCCACAATTACAACGCCGTGAATGCCATCAAGGATAACGACATCACCGGTTTTCACTTCAGCAGTGATATTTTCGAGGCCGACGGCAGCGGGGATTCCAAGGGAACGTGCGAGGATTGCGGTATGAGACGTCCGGCTTCCTGCGTCGGTAACAAAGCCGAGTATTTTATCCTTTCGCATCATGAGCGTGTCGGAAGGTGCAAGATCGTGCGCAATGATCACCGCTTCTTCCTTGATGTCGGCAAGGCTTTCCTGCTCATGGCCGAGAAGATTTCGGAGTATCCGTTCTCCCACCTGTTCCACGTCATGCTTGCGTTCCCGCAGGTATTCGTCTTCGATCAGGTCGAAATTGCGGCTAATGGCACTAATGGTTTCTTTCAGAGCGCCTTCCGCGTTGATAAGTGAATCCGTGATCCATTTGACCGCGTCCTCAATCAGTTTTTTATCGTCGAGCAGCATGATATGCGTGTCGAGAATGTACAGGTGCGATTTTCCGAGGCCTTTACTGATGCGATTCTTGAGGTCCTGAAGCTGATTTCTGGACGCTTCGACCGCATTTTTAAACCGGGCAATCTCTTCCTTGACATTTCCTTCCTGGATCCTGCGACCGGCAATGACCACTTTTCGGCGGTCAAGCAGGTACGCCCTGCCGATAACAATACCTGGCGATGCCACAATTCCTTTGAATATTCTCTCTTGCATATATCTCCGTGACGTTGTTTTTATTCCTTCTCACCGAATTTATTCTTAAAGAGCGTTTCAAGCCCCGCTATGGCCCTGTCCTCATCGTCTCCCTGCGCATTGACTGCCACGACACAGCCCTTTGCCGCTGCAAGCATCATAATGCCCATGATACTTTTGCCGTCCACTTCCATACCGTTTTTGATGAGAGATATCTTTGAAGAATACATGTTTGAGCACTTCACAATCTGGGCAGCTGCCCGGGCATGCAGCCCAAGTTTGTTTTCAATCAAAAGATCTTTTGTCTTCATCAAATAACTCCTGTATATGACAAGATAAGACAGCATGCAGCCAGTCCCAGCATAAGTTTCACAGGGGTGCCGCCTTGGCGCAACAACACAATTAACAGCAGGGTGGCCAGCAGACCCGACAAGGCCAGAATGAAGTCGGGAACGGACACTACCGGTTTGAAGATAGGATGCCAAACCGGCAACGAGCCCAGCATCCCTCCAAGTGCGCTGAGTGAAAGCACCTTGAACCGCTTCGCCAATCTGGTGAAGCGACAGCGATCTATGAGATTTACCGCATCGCCACCGGTCGCGTAGCCCCAGTACAATGCAAGAACTCTAATACTCAGGTGCCCTGCGTTATAGATCGCCAGAAACAGGAACGGTGCCCACCAGAAACCGATCATGAGCAAAGCCACGGCAATAACAGCCGCGAGTGGTTTCAAAGCCCCCCAGAAGAAGCTGTCTCCCAGCGCACCAAGCGGCGCCATCAGGGATGCCTTGAGAGCCGCAATGTCTGTTTCCGTATTGTGTCCGGAGGCGCGGTCCTGCTCAAGCCGTATTGTAGCACCAAGAATGAATGAAGCTAGGTATGGCTGGGTATTAAAATATCCCATGTGCAGCTTCAGACGCGACACATATTCTGCTTGGTCGGAATACAGTTTTTTGAGAACCGGCTCAATAGCGTATGCAAAGCCCAATGACTGCATGCGTTCAAAGCTCCATGATGCCTGGATCAAGAGCGCCCTGCAGAAAACGGCAAGCAGATGCCTGTTTCCGATTGTCCCATCACTGTGCATCAAGCTCACTGTATTTTGCCCCCAGCAAACCGCCCGCGATGGTCATTAAAATGAGAACAAGGGCCGAAGCGTGAAAAAACTGCCCCAGCACCACGGCAATGCTGAATCCTGCCAGAAGAAACATGTCAAACAACTTTATCGAAAGCTTCCTGATAATTATGGCAACCCCTAAAAAAGGGAGCAGTTTTACAAAAAAGGACGATGCTCGATGAACATATTCAGGCAATTGCACAAACAGTGCTGCCAGAGCAATTCCGGCAGGAATAAAAATAAGGTATAACATAAACGATTTGAAATAGAAGGCCGCCAGCCCACTTAAATGAGCCTTGCCCAGAATGCTGCCTGCCTTTTCACCTGACGCGGAATCCGCAACAGCACCCAGTCTGGCAGTCCATTTTCGAATAATGGTATCCGCCCACATTGTTAAAGGAACCATGCCTGTTGTCAGAAACAGGCAGAACCCGATCATAGGAAGTGGGACCGGATGGCTGCTGCTCAGGGATGCAATCGCTGTTGCAGATATTGAACTGACCGTGGAGTTTGCTGGTACAAAACTCCCGATCGGCATATCGAGGACCCATATCAGTTCGAGAACCGTGCCTATTATGATACCAGCCATTGGATCACCGAGCAGCCAGCCCATAAGGGGCGCTGCGACGATGGGCTGCGAAAGCATGAACTGCCCAACCGCCGTTCTGTCAAGGCCGATAAGACCTCCGATGCCTGCAACGCCGGTTATGATGAGCAATGTATGTATATCGAAAAGCTGCATGCTTCTATCATGTGTCCTTTCTGCAACCAAGAATCATGCTTTTTTTATTCTGTCACATGGCAGGCGGTGAACACAGCCTGCAGGTGAAGGGGTTTTTGCGTCGGCACTGACTGGATGTCAACAGGAACCCCGCGCGCTGCAATTTCCTTTAAAGCGTTCAGATCCGTTTCGTTCACAGCAAGCACATTCAGGAGTTTACGCTTTCCCGGCTCATAGCGCATCCCGCCAATATTGAGCATCGGACACTCCAATCCTGCTTTCAAGGCCCGTAAAACGGCGGTAGGATTTGAAAATAAGAGGATGACCCGCTCGCGGTCAAAAGCGGAACTCAGCAGTTGACGGCAGATGTCTTCAACGCCGCCAATACCGACTTTCAACCCCTGGGGCACCGCCAGTTCCATAATGGAACGCTGCAAGGCATTGGAAGCAACCGTGTCATCAGCTACCAGAATACAGGTTGCTTTCAAAAAATTCACCCAGCCTTCCACTACCTGACCGTGGATCAGACGGTCGTCTATGCGGTGTAAAACTATCATGCCGGTTATTTTTTCCCTTTCAGCATGTGGCTGGCGATAACGATGCTCTTCTGTGCCGCTTCCTGAACAAGTTTCGCAAGCTCTGGAAGGGTTTTTTCTTCCCGGTGGTTTGCAAATTTGATCAACATCGAAAGATTAACACCGGTAACGACTTCGACTGTTTCCCCGAGAAAAGCAAGAGCAATGTTGGAAGGAGTACCACCGAACATGTCGGTGAACAGCATGACTCCTCTTTTATGATCCACTTTTTTAATGGCAGCCTGTAATTCCTCCCTTAGTGCGTCCGGTGCGCTCTCTTGTTTTACACTGACTGTAGCCACTGCGTCAATTTTTCCCACAATCATCTCAGCGGCCTTCAGCAACTCGGCGCCCATTTCCTCATGGCATACCATCACAAGTCCAATCATGACTTCCCTCTCCTTTTAAGTCCGAATCAAGGTCCTACAAGCTTCCTGTTCAGCCGGCCCTATCCTCATCCTGATCCTGCACTGCATTACCGTTAAACACCAATATCTCTATGTTTGATGTTTACATCATAACCGCTCTGCCGCAGGCGGTCAGCAATCAACAGAGAAACAGCAACCGAACGATGCCTGCCTCCCGTACATCCGAGACCGATTGTGAGATAGCTTTTCCCCTCATTCCGGTACCGGGGAAGAAGAAATTCAATGAAATCCATCAGTTTTTCGAGAAATTTACCGGTGTCCGGATGGGCCGTGATGAAATCCCTTACTACCTGTGACATGCCGGTATAGGGTCTCAATAGAGGATCAAAATGAGGATTCGGAAGAAATCTAAGGTCAAACAGGAGATCCAACTCGTAGGGAATGCCGAATTTATATCCGAAGGTTACCAGCGTAATTACCATGGGCCTGGTGACGTCCACATCGGAATAGTGCCGTTCGATCGCCTGCCGGAGGTCGTGTACTGTATAGTCGGATGTATCAATGATCCGGTCGGCCAGCTTTTTCACTTCGGTGAGGGCTTCACGTTCTTTTCTGATGCCGTCCAGGAGCGGAGTCAGGCCGCCAGCAAGGGGATGGGGCCTTCTTGTTTCGCTGAAGCGCCGTACAATGGTCTGGTCGGACGCATCAAGAAAAAGCATTTCAATGGAGTTGCCGTGCGCTTTCAATTCCTGGTACAAAACGGGAAACCGGTCGGGAAACCCCTTCTCTCTGATATCGATGCCGATAGCAGAACGGACGGCATCCCCTGATTTTTTTGCAAATTCGACAAAAGCAGCAAGCAGGGCGAGCGGAAGATTGTCCACGCAGTAAAAACCCGTGTCTTCGAAAGCCTTCAATGCGGCACTTCGGCCGGATCCTGACAGCCCTGTAACAACAATCATGTGCATGTCTTTATCCCATCAGTTTCTGTCGCAGTTTTTTTTCAACATTCCGAGCCGTATACACACCCTGATGTTTCAATTTCTGATTTCGCACGGCGACTTCGATAAGGGTGGACATATTTCTTCCCTGCTTGACGGCGATCTTCAGATATGGCAGATTGACACCCAGGAGGCGATACCGCTGCTCTCGCAGACCTATTAACACACCATGTTCACCTGGCCGCCATTCCTCGAGCTCTATCACCATGCCAATACCGCACGAGTCGAGTGTCGCCGAATCACCGTATAAAGCGCGAATATCAATGATGCCGAGTCCACGAATCTGAAGGAGGCCGGCGCCCAAATCAATCGGCCTTCCGGTTATTATCTTACCGCTCTTTTCGATGACAACCACATCATCGGCCACGAGTTTGTGTCCCCGAAGAATCAAATCAAGGGCAGCCTCACTTTTACCGACAGCGCTTTTCCCTATAATCAGGATTCCAATTTCGAAGACCTGCACGAGCACCCCATGGAGGCTTATTCGCGCGGAGAGCTTTTCGATCAGCAAGCGGGACAACTTCTGTATATTACCGGTTTTGAGAACCGGAATACCGGCTGCATCAGCTCGCAGGAGCAGTTCTTTACATGTTTTTGCAGTGCTGACTACAATACAGGCAGGTTTTTGGTCCATGATTGCCTGCGCAAGTTTGGACCGTTTGGGCTTTTGCAGGGCGCAGAGGTAAGCTTCCTGACTTGGACGTATATGAACAACGTTAGACACCCAGCCTTTTTCCCCCTTCAGGAGAAAAAGGTCGGGCGAAAGTATCTGAGCAGATTTGACAACTTTTCTTAAACCGGAGCGTCCCGCAAGAACAAGGGAACCCTCTCCCAAGGTTTTTACCGTAATATTCATTTATGCGGAATATCCTGGGGTTGCGGATATTTTTTGTCTTCCTCGAATATCAACTGTTGAATTTGATCCCGTTTTGAAACCCGCCTTAAATTATCGCGAAGAAGCGGATTTTTCAGTATCCGTGAGATTCTGGCAAGTGCTTTTAAATGTTCTCCCGGTTTGTCGTCGGGAGTCACCAGCAGAAAAAAGAGATATACCGGTTTTTGATCAAGCGATTCGAAGTCAACACCCTGGCCTGATCTGCCGAATGCAACAATCATTTCAGGGAGAAGATGCAGTTTGGCATGAGGGATAGCGACCCCGTCGCCAATGCCGGTACTTCCTATTGCTTCACGTTCAGTGAGGAGCTTTATGAGTTCTTCTTCATCTCCTATTCTCCCTGTTGATTTGAGAAGCTTGGAAAACTCACGAATCACTCCCGCCTTATCGGTCGCTTCAATTGTTTCAATAACGAGATCCTGATGAAGCATCTCCCTGATCGTGGCCATGGATTTCTTCCTTAGACTGCCGGTTCAATAAGTCCGACATTACCGTCTTTTCTTCGGTAAATGACGCTGACTTGTCCGCTTACAGCGCTGGAGAAAATGAAGAAATCCTTGTCCAGAAGGTCCATCTGCATGACAGCCTCATCAGGCAACATTGGTTTCAGATCAAATCGCTTCACTTTGATGATTTGCGGAATGCGATCTTCGGGAGAAAATGACGACGATGCAGCCGCAGCCTCGGTCTTATTGGTCAAATGTTTATGATCAACTAGTTTTTCCTTGTATTTTCGGGCTCTTCGCTCAATTTTTTCAGTAAGCAAATCAATTGCAGAATACATCTCCTCTGTCTCTTCCGAAGCCTGCATCAGCAGACCCTTTGATTTAATGACCGCTTCGGCAAAATGATGTACCTTTTTTACGACTGACAACGTTACCACGATCTGAACAGCATTGGGAAGATACTTCTCCAACCGGGCGAATTTTTCCGTAGCATACTGTTTGAGAGCCTCCGTTATTTCTATATTTTTTCCTAAAACGGTGACTTGCATATGTTCTCCTCCTCGTTGTTGAAATTACCTCAACCGGTGCATCCATAAGACATCGCAACTGCTGACTGCCCGTTAAGTTAACTGGTGGGCAGTGCTCGATTAACTGCAGAGATTACCCGATGCGCTTTCGGACGCTCGTCGGCGGTATTCTGAGCTCCTCGCGGTATTTTGCCACTGTTCTCCGGGCGATGTCGATGCCTTGAGACTTCAATGCGTCGACAATCTGCTGATCTTTGAGCGGCATCGCCGGGCTTTCTTCTTTGATCATTTTTTGAATGACATCTTTTACGGTCAGAGACGAGACTTCTGCGCCTGAACCGACCAGAAAACCGGTCGTAAAAAAATATTTCATCGGGAAAATTCCCTGAGGTGTATGCATAAACTTATTTGTCGTAACCCTGCTGATTGTAGATTCATGCATGCCGATGTCTTCCGCCACATTTTTCAACACCATCGGTTTCAAAAAATTAATCCCCTGATCAAGAAAATCCTTCTGGAACTTGACAATACTTTCCGCGACCTTGAAGATAGTCTTGTTGCGCTGTTCCATACCTTTGATGAGCCATTGTGCGGACCGTAAACGCTCTTCAACGTACTCTTTGGTCGCTTTATCAATATTTTCGTTGTGATTCAGTAGTTTTCTGTAATAAGGGTTAATACGCACACGCGGCAATCCCTCGTCATTCAGCTGAACCACGTAATGGTCTTCAACTTTAATGACGTAAACATCGGGCACCATATAACTTGCATCTGATGGAAGATAGGGCCTGCCCGGCTTTGGTTCCAGCTCCCGAATGATTATCTGTGATGCTTCCATGACTTCCTGCGTCGTAATATTCAGGGCTTTGGCGATCTGCTGATACTTTCTTTTTTCAAGGTCGGAGAGATGATGCTGTATGATTTTTTCTACAAGCGTATCCTGAAGGCACAACTGTCTCACCTGAATCAGCAAGCACTCCTGAAGGTCACGCGCAGCAACACCCATGGGATCAAAACTCTGGACAAGCGCCAGCGCCCGTTCCAAATCCTGCTGGGACAGGCCGGATTGTTGAGCAAGTTCAGCGAGTGTTGCACGAAGGTATCCATCATCATCAAGGTTTCCAATGATCCATTCCCCACCCTTTACCAGACCCGGGTGTGAGGTGGTAAGATGAAGCTGCCAGAGAAGATGATCGTTCAGGGAAGGCAGGCGGGTCAGCGTCTGGTCATACGAAGGGAGCTCTTTATCATCCGCTTCAATAGACCCGTAATCGCGGCCATCACCAAGCTCATTGAGATACTCGTCCCACTTGGGGCCGAGATCAATGTCGCTTTTAAGTTCCTCAGCCTCCTGGCTTTGTTGAGTCTTTTCCGCAGAAAGGGTCGGTGGTTCCGATTCCGAAGAAGACAGCTCTTCCTCGTGAGAACTTTCTTCAGACGATTCCGCAGTCACTTCTTCAATGACCGGGTTCTCAATCAGCTCCTGAGAAACGGACTGAACCAGTTCCAGCCGCGACAGCTGCAGCAGCTTGATTGCCTGCTGAAGTTGGGGAGTCATGATGAGTTTTTGATGCAGTTTTAACTCAAGACGTGCTTCCATAGTCACCGGGGAGACAGGAACTGCACTACCGTATGCAGAAGAAACATTATGTTCTCCTGCTCATGCCTGTGCAAAGCTGCAGTTTCCTGAATTTCGTCTCCACTTCTTTCACCATAGTATAATTATAACCGAAAAGTCTCACCAAGATAAAATTGACGGACGCGCGGGCTTGCGGTGATTTCAGCAGCGGTCCCGGCTTCAATAATTTTTCCATCACTGATGATATACGCCCTGTCGGTTATGGCCAAGGTTTCCCTGACATTATGGTCAGTAATCAGTATACCTATCCCCTTGCTTTTAAGAAGAGAAATAATCCCCTGAATGTCTTGAAGTGCAAGCGGATCGATGCCGGCAAACGGTTCATCCAAAAGGATGAATTTCGGGGAAAGCGTGAGTGCTCTTGCAATTTCCACCCGCCTCCGTTCACCTCCTGAAAGCGTATAGGCCATGCTGCCGGCCAAATGGGCAATCCCCAGCTCCGTCATCAGCTGTTCGCAGCGTTCGGATCGTTCCGCCGCAGAAAGATCCATCGTTTCAAGAATTGCCAATAAATTTTCAGAGACCGTCAACTTTCTGAATACGGATGGCTCCTGCGGCAGGTAGCCAATGCCGTTTTGAGCGCGCTTATACATAGGCATTTTGGTGACATCGGTGCCATCGAGAATCACCCGGCCCTGATCGGGTCTGATCAGTCCCACAACCATGTAAAATGTCGTCGTTTTACCCGCTCCATTGGGACCAAGAAGGCCAACCGCTTCACCATACTTTACCTGCAAGCTGACACCTTTGACGATTTTTCTGCCGCGGTAACTTTTTACTATTTTTTTTGCCTCAAGTGCCTGCATGACGTCCTTTTATCTGACAGTTTTATTGCGGTCCTGCTTTTCCTGATTGTTTTGATAAAACAATATTTTTCCGCCCTCAACAACACTTCGCTCATCATGCAGAAAAAGAGTTATTGTCTCTCCGTCAAGTTGGTTTTCATTTTCGATAATGCGGGCATCGCCGGTAAGAACAATTTTTTCCTCACGACTGTAATAGGAGGCTTTGTTCGAAAAAGCCGTTCTTCCCTCCTTGCGAACTATTACGTTTCCATATGCGTCGATTTCCTTGATGGTTTTTGTTTTGACATCGTAAAATACGATCATTGAATCAGAGGTGAGCGTCATGCCGTCTTTTTTGAGAGTTACATTTCCTAAAAAAGTCACCGTGTCGCCGAATTTGTCGGCTTCCATCGAATTTGCAGTGACGACCAGCGGTTCCCGGTCTTTTTTATCAGGCCGCGCAGCATGAGATATTGTGGCAACGAGCAGCAATGATGAGGCCAGAAGAAACAGGCTATTCTTGAAGCACCGCTTTAACATTGTCTTTCACCAGGATCTTTCTCATGTCCACATCCGCGGAAATGCCGATACCTTCGAGATATATTTCCTTTCCCAGCAGTTTGAACGGATCCCGGGTCCAAACAATTCGTTCACCGGCATTCCACGAAAGTGAATTCGTTGTAAGCAGATAGCCATCACTGGTCGCCACTCGTACGTCCCGGGTCCCGCGGCGGATTGATGCGTTGCCATTAACCGTGTCCATGGTTCCTGATTCCCCAAGAAGCGTGGCTTCCTTCTTATCATGAGCACTGCTGGTGAATATGATTTCTATATCTTTCAGCAATGCTTCCTTGTTCTCATACAAGTCGGCATTTTTGGCATTCATTCGCCAGGCAATTACCCCATTTTCTGATCGTAAAAATTTAAAACCCTCCATGCTTATGAGCAAACGTTCCCCTGACGCCGGATGAAACAGGGTTTGCATGGATATATTTTTCCCTCTCATGAGAAAATAACCACCCGAAATAACCGCTGTGAGGATGATAATTGGTGTGAGGATTTTGAAAATTTTTGGAATTGTCATCATATAAGTCAGTGAAAAAATATGGAGTTATGCGGCACGTCATCATTTATGCATAATTTATACCATAGCTTAAACTTTCTGTAAAGAAAAATTAATCGTGGTGGACAGAAAATCAAGTAAATTGATCATACAAACACTACCGGCTTTTTAACTGGGCTTTCAGATAAGTGAGTTCCTGGTCTTTCTCCCGTAATATCTGCTCAAGACGGACCTGCACAGATATATCGCGCAATACAAACTGTATGAAATTCCTGCCCATGAACGCAAGTTTTACCGCATGGATTTCAACGGGTGTGGCAGCGCCATCAGATCTGCAAAGCTTTGACTGTTTAAGTGATGTCCGAGAAATCTGAGGATCAGACAGAACGTCTTCGAGCCGGAAAGGATCTGAAAAAAGTTCGAATATCTTTTTATGAAGAAGATCATACTTCATATATCCGGTCAGACGGGCAGCCTCATCATTTGCAAAAATTATGTCGCCGTTTTCTGCAAGCATAAAAATTGATTCCTGGGCATTTTCAACTAGTTTGCGGTAGCGCTCTTCTGATGCGCGGAGTTCTTCCGTTTTCTCTGAAACCCATTGCTCTAGCTCCATATTCATTTTTCGCAGTTCTACCTGCATTTGTTCATTTTGTATCGTAGCCGAAATTATGCCAGAGAGTGTCGTAAAAAAATTGATTTCTTCTTCTAAAAAATTTTTTGGCTTCCGGTAGAATGCTTCCATAAGTCCGACAAGGGCTCCGTTTGAATATACATACAGCGGCAGGCAGTAAACAGATGCATATTCGCCAAGTGCTAATCCTCCTGGTTCTCGATATCTCAGATCAGTATGGAAATCCTTCAGGATAACAGGTTCAAGCCTTCTTCCCGACCAGCCTTCGATCCCGTCACCGAGCGGTATCCGGACCTTTCCGATGGAATTTTCCTGAACAGCGTTGGTTGCGGCAAGATATAAATCATCTTTTTTTGAATCATAAAGATAAATAAAACAGGCAGTCGCCTCCATCACCCGTGCGGTGATGTCAGCCACGTCTTTGAGACGATCCGCGAATAACCGCGGAGAATTTGCAGCGTAATTTACATCATAAATACCAAGAAATTTGATAAAAAGGTCGTCTTTGGTGTCAAGCAGTTCCTCTTGTTTAAGATGCAATTCCAGGTTGGCGTCTTCCAAACGGCGGTAATATGGAAAAATCTTCCATTTATATAAGAAAAAGGATATTGCGGGAATAAGAGGTAAAAGCACGATAAAGAGAACCAGGGCTGACTTTGTGTCATAGGTGGCAGAGAAACCGGCGTATGCCCCGATGGCAGCCGATGCGAACAGCACGAATGCGATAATAAAGATCAGAAATCCTTTCCTATGTACGAAATCGTCGTGCTGCATGTCCTGCCCCTCCTTCTGTCCCCTGTCAGAAACTGAATTCATTCTTTCCAGGTGCCAGGAACGAATATTTTTCTACAAGTTCATTGAATAAAACATTTTCGAAAAAGCGACCTTTGCGGTTGACGGCATTTCCCCCCGACAGAATCAGTGAATTTCATTTTATCCGTGCCGAAGATCCTGCGCTGTTTACTGATCAGACACCCGCTGTCTGTTTATAAGCTTTACCAGCTCATTCAGCGCCTCGTCCATGTGAGATGGGATATCAACAGTTATGCCATTCTGCTTCAGCTTGATAAACAGCTCCACCAGAGGCGGGGGTTCAATATTTGACATCTTTAGTTCGTCTACTTTTAAGAAAATTTCGGTGGGAGTTCCTGCAGTTACAATCCCCCGGCCCGTTGCGAGTACATATGCCCGATCGGCGAACGCCGTAACAAGGTTCAGATCATGCGTTGACATGATTATGGTCATGCCGTCATTGTTGTATTTGTTCAAAAGAGCTACGAGTTCAGAACGGGAACGTGAATCCAATCCTTCGAAAGGCTCATCGAGGATCAAAAGCTCAGGGTGCATGACCAGCGCACCTGCGAGGGCTACTTTTCTTTTTTCACCTCCGGAAAGATAATGGCATATTTTTTCTCCCAAGTGTTGAATCCCCAACTCGGCCATGACCCGGTTTACTCTGCGGTCAATTTCGTCCTTCTTGTATCCGTAATTCCTGGGAGAAAAGGAAATATCATCCCAAACAGTAGGAGAAAGAATCTGATCGTCAACATTTTGAAGCAAAACACCGATCCGTTCCCGAATGGTGTCATATTGTTCTGCGGGATTTTTGCTGAAAACAAGCACCCTGCCTTCATTTGGTGCAAGGAGCCCCAGTATGTGATACAGCAGGGTCGTTTTACCGGATCCATTTCCGCCGAGAATCACCACCCGCTCTCCCCTGTTCACGACGAAATCCAGTCCGCACATATGAATCTCGGTGGAATCGGGGTATACATGCTTCAGGCAACTTACGCTTACGATGGTTTCCATAGAGGCTTTCGTGCCGCCATACCCTTTCTGTCTGTGTCTTTCTAACCCCAAACCAGTACGAACGTCAGCACAAGCATGCCCGTTATAATGGGCAACCAGTCCTGACTCCGGAATAGCGCCTCGCTTTTTTCCGCCATGCTGCCGTTATAGCCCCGGACCATCATGACGGCATACAGACGCGACGCATGTTCTACGGCTCTGATAAGCAGCATCCCTATGCCTCTTGATATGTTTCTGCTGTTTTTTATAAGGCTGCCAGGAGAAAAACCGCCGCGCAGGCGTATTGCCGTTGCGAAACTGTCCATCAAATCGAAAAGAATGAAAAGCGACCGATAGGTCATGAACAAGGCCGCTGTCAGAGACTCCGGAAGAAAATGGCTCAGCAGAGCGAATATTCTGGGATAGGGTGTCGTTATAATAAACATCAGCATGGCAAAAGCCGGAGTAATTGCTTTTACGACAAAGAGAAAAAGGGCGCTTTTCTCGCCCATGCTGAGCCCGTAAAGCAGAGCAAATATCGCAGCATACCACGACAGGATCGTGGTCCTGAACCAGGGAAGCCTTGTTACAGCGGCCGTACAAAGCAGCAACCCATAGCCAGTCAGGAGCGGATAAGGAGTACGAGCCAGTACCGCTGCAGCAACCACGAAGAGGAGAAATATTGTTTTTGAACCGGTGGATGCCTTATGAAAGTGACTTTGGCCGCGTGCAGCCCACTGGTCAATTCTGGCTATATCGATCAACGAATGCTCCGTAAACAGCTATTTTTTATGCAGTACATGATCGAGCAGATCCGGCTTCACCTGAGAAATAAACCGGACCACCGTGCCGGTAATGAAGGCTTCGATAACCCAGCCGACCGCCCCCAGTGACAGCACCATAAGCGCAAATCTTGATATGGTGGTTTCCTGCACATCTGCGGTTGCATGCTCCGAACCATGCCGTATCAGTTCCGGATGAATATTCGAAATTGCGACAATACCGATCAGCGCCGTCGTCGTCACGAAAAGTGTTAGTATTGTAGTACTTGCAGCGCTCCAAAAAACAGAAAATCTCTTTTTTAATAGAAAAAAAAGCGCGTGTCCCAAAACCGCCTCGGAGCCGAGAAGTATCGAGTTCAGCCCGATAACGGTGATGCCGCCATGGCCCATGAAAGCGAGAATAAGGTTTGTAATGAAGGCAGCGAGAAAACCGGATGCTGGTCCGAGAAGAATTCCGGCAATAACCGAGAGATTAATATGATATGCCAGGGGAAGTTCCAGACTCATGGCGATCAGCATGACTGCGCTTACAGCACCAAGGAGCGGAATTGTTTTTTTGAGATTTTTGGTTCTGAGCCTGTACAGGCAGAACCAGACAAAACAGGACATGACCACCAGACCGAGCACCCACAACCAGACTGGAAGAATGCCATCCGGTATATGCATATGCGTCATGGTTGCCCGCTCCCGTTTTCTGGTCCACGATTATCATCTCCGGCTGAGATCATCATCACCCTTCGCCCTTTTGATAATAAGCACCTTGCCGTTGCCGCCGACAAAAATGTTCAGCACCCAGCTTATCAGGCTTATCAGGAGGGCGCCCCAAAAAGCGGCACTGAATGAGTCCACGAAAAAACCGGGGACAACATATGCGACGAGTTCCAGCAACACCGCGTTGATAATAAGGGTAAATAATCCGAGCGTCAGAATATTTATGGGAAGCGTGAGAATAAGCACGACAGGCCTTATTACAGCATTGACAACACCCAGAATCCCGGCGGCAACTACGCCCATGGTGATGCTTTCGATTCGGATGCCCGGGATCAGCGAACCAGCAACAACAAGCGCCAGAAGATTAACCGCCCAGCGCAGGAAAAAGCCAATCATATTGTCTCCTGAAAAATACTATCATACTTTATCGGCATTTGCAACCAGTGCATAACCGTGGAGAGGCCGGGGAATGCGGTAAACCTGTGGTTTCCGGAGGGGCGGCACGGGAGAACAGACCGAATGGAAACGGATATGGAAAAGTTGAGAATACAACTCAGCGGAAAAAAGATCATGCCGTACCGGAAGGCCTGTCAGAGCAGTCGTTTTTTTTACAGTCGTCGCAGGTTCCGTCACAGGGTTCAATATGAACAAGCACATGGCTTTGGGCAAGTCGCTCTTTGATCATTGCGGTAATTTCATCGGCAAGACCATGCGATACTGCGACCGTCTGCGTTTTCGGCACCACAAGATGCATGTCGATATGACGCTCCGCACCCGCTTTTCTTGTCCTGAGCTTATGATATTCAATGATTTCCTTTGAATAGTGATTCAGCACATCATGGATAATATTTTCTTCTTCTTCCGGCAGACTGATGTCCAAAATATGCATAAAGGCGTTTTTGGTAAGGTCGTAGGCGGCTTTAAAAATAAGGAGTGCCACGCCGATGGCTATAATCGGATCAAGGATTGCGAGACCGGTAAAATGAATTGCGACCAGCCCGGCAAAAACACCTGCGGACGTATAAACGTCCGTGCGCAGATGCAGTGCGTCTGCTTCTAGTGCGACAGAGTCTGCTTTTTTTGCAACATTCAGCAGGTAGGAGGAAACGAACCAGTTGATGACTGCGGACAAGGCCATGATTACGGCACCGGCACCAAGAGCCTCAATGGCAATGTGTTCCGAGCTCAGCTTTTTCAGGGATTCAATGACAATGTAAACGCCTGCGGCAAAAATAAGAACGGCTTCAACAGTTCCGGAAACATTTTCTATTTTCCCATGACCATACCGATGTTTCGTGTCAGCCGGCTTTGCAGATTCCCGAACCGAAAAATACGCAATGACTGCCGCAAGCAAATCAATGCCTGAATGCACCGCCTCGGAAATCACGCTTACGGACTGCATGATAATCCCGACGACAAGCTTGAGCACCACAAGGATACAGTTCGACAGGATAGAAAAACGTGCGGCCTTGACTTTTTGATTCGTCACCGTGCAGGCTCCTTCGTTCAGACGTTGATTTTTTTAAGAAGCCATGCCATGTTTTTTCCCAGGGTTTTCATGGTCTGAACGCCTTCGACATCGTTGCTCACTTCACCCGGTTCTCTGCCGATGCCAAGATTCCAGTAGCTGGATCCGGGAACAATCATTTGACTAATGAAAAAGAAAAAGTTCAGGGAATCGAACACATGGGTGGCGCCCACCCTGCGCACCGCAACAACGCCCGCGCCCACTTTTCGCTTCAGGAGATCACCGTTTACGCGTGCCACCATGCCGCTTCGTTCTATGAGCGCTTTCATGCCCGCGGTGAGGTCCGCGAAATATGTTGGTGAGCCAAGCAGAATGCCGTCAGCCTCCAGCATTTTTTGGATACAGTAATTTACGACATCATTATCCACTGCGCACTTTCTGTCTTTTCTTTCGAGACATTTATAGCAGGCGATGCACCCGCGGATGTTTTTCCCCGCCAGTGAATACAACTCGATTTCTATGCCCTCTGCCCGCAATTCTTCGAGTACAACGTTCATGAGTATGGATGTATTCCCATCTTTCCGCGCGCTACCATTGAAACCAATGACCTTCATAAGCACCTCATTCCGTAATAAACGGTTTCTATTGTATATTGATTTTGCTTTTTTTTCAACGGAGGAAACAACTGATAAAAACGGGTATGGAAAGCATCCTGTGCGAGTTCTCAGCGTTTTATCATTTTCAGAAAGCGATCAACAAAAAAAGGGTTGAATGATGTTCCGCTGCCCTTCATCAGGACCGCTTCGATTTGCATCATCGAAAAAGCCTGTTGATAGGAGCGGCGGCTTCTCATGGCGTCGAACACGTCGGCAATTGCTATCAACTGACTGGTAATGTTCGGCGTCCATCCACCCTTGATGGAAGGATAGCCGCTTCCATCAAATTTCTGGTGGTGTTCAAGCGCGGCAAGAATGGCAAGCTTCGGAATTCCATCAATGCCCATCAAATACCGCGCCCCCTTGACCGGGTGTGATTCAATGATCCTTCGCTCTTCCGGTGTAAGCACGCCGGGTTTACCGAGTATTTCTTCGGGAATAAAAATTTTTCCGATATCATGCAGCAAGGCGGCAATTCCGATGGCATGCAGGTGCTCACCGGCAAATCCGAGATGCTCCGCCTGGCTCATGGTAAGGATGCAAACATTGGTAACATGCGTAAAAGTGTATTCATTCACTGATTTGAGCGACGCGAGCAAACTCAGTGGATTAATCTCCTGTCGAAAACCCTTGATAAACCCTTTGACCATATCGTCAACACTGCGAACATCTATCTTCCTGTGTTTTTTCGCAGACAAATACAGGTCCTTCAGCTCCTCCAGTTCGGCGCTGGTGAGGGCCAGCAATTCCTGCATGACTTCAGGTGATGCGGTTGTCACGGTCCCGGCGCCGCTCTTTGAACCGGAGGAGGTATCCGATTCCCCTTCCGGACTTTTTTGTTCTTCCGGTTTCTTCAGCTTGAGCTCGATCTTTCCCAGCTTAATGGATGCTCTCGATTTTATGGATATTGCATCCGGCGAGGCAAGGTCACGGATAAATCCTTCTAACTCGGCTTTTGGCATTCCTGCCAGGAAGGATATCCGTTCAAACGTCTTTTTTCTCATGACGCGGATGAAATTCGCCGCGAAGACGCTGCCGGCCGCAAGAGGCCTGTTTTCAGCCACCAGGTCATTGCCGATAAGAAGAATGGTAATTTCCGGTTTTGCCTGGAGCAGATCCAGGAGAACGGCATAGGCTTTGTCCACATATTGCGCGACCTGAGGATGGGAAGGAGAATAGAGGGTCGTGTTCGTCACCGCTGCGGTGAGCTGCGCGATTACGTGCGACAATGCTTCATGGATGTCACGGTCTGCCATGCCTGCTCCCGGTTGAGTTTGATATGACGATCGTGTGCTCCCACCGCCGGTTCATTTTCGCTCCATCAACTTCTGGCAGGATTTCTGGATGGCGGCACTGTCCAGACGCGCGCCGATTTTGAGCAATCCTGAGATGCTTTCCTTTGGATAGCGCTCAAGCGATTCAAACAGCAGCTCTTTCATCCGCAAGAGGCTCTTGGGATACAGAGTCCACGTCGCGCGCGCCAGTTTTTCCAGATCATGGACCGCGCGGGGATCTCCGATTTCCCCCAAGGCCTTGATAATTTCTTCGTTTTCCCGGTAGTCAGCCTCAAAAAGGATCGCCCGTTTTATTTTTGAAAGGATATCCGCCGTAACTTCCCTGACGCGGTATTGTCCGGCCAGGGAAATAGCCTGAAAAGCTATGTCAGGGTCCACCGAATAAATCGTCTCCCCCAATGCCGCAACAGCTGTCGGGTCCTTTAATTTCAGGAGCGTGTTCAAGGCTTCCATCCGCAAAGTGGGGTTCTGGTGCTGAAGCAGTGGCCTGACATATGCGATGGATGTCTGGTTCCCGGCTCTGCGCAAAAAAATAAGCAGGTTTTTGACAAAATATGTACGAGAATCATTCAGGCGTTTATGCGCTTCACGCACGGCAGGTTCGCCGAAAACACTCAGGAGATTGAACACAATCCGTTTCCCGCCGACGGACTCGTCTCTGCTGTAAATATCCATGAGTCCGGGCACCGTTTCCGAGCCGAGCGCTTGAATAAAGCCGGCCGCCTCCTGTCCTTTCTCTATCATCCAGATTTCGAATGCCTCCAATGCTTGGGCGCGGAAATCGGATGTTTGAAACAGCTTCCTTGCTTCTTCAGCGCTTGCACGGATTTCCTTGAGCGGCTTCTCCAATGTGTGCTTTCTGAGTGTTTCAAAAATATCCCAGAGAAGAAAAAAGTTGCCTGTTTTGAGAAAGCCCGGAGCTATTGCCATGAGTTTCCGTGCAAGTTCCCGGTAATCCTCTTCATCAATGTTTTCCGCCATAAAAGCGAGGAGTGCCCGGCCGATTTGGAAATCGAGATAATCGTCCTCAAGAGTTTTCTTAAACTCATCCAGGGAAAACTTTTCCTGGCTTCTTTCCGATCCTTCTGTCAGCCGCTTCAGCATAGCCTCATAATCTTCGCTCACATAATTCTCATACATCTCGCGGGCGAACAATGTTTCCATGTGCTCCGGCAGAATCGACGGCATTTCGCGGTTTTCCGGGGATGGAGCAGGCCCGGACCGCTGCGGAGTCGCAAACGCTGCGCCCTGAGCATGCGCTTTCGTCAGCTTTCCCAGAAGACCAGTCAACGTCGGTGATATTTCCTTTCCTTCCGCGCTCGCCTGGTTCAGCATGTCAATGACCATATCGTCTTGAAAGCCGCCCAGCAGATCGTTCGCATCCACAGTTGAGGCATGTGAAGAAATGCGCTGGAAGGCAACCGACAAAAATTGTTTCCTCAACTCAGGGTGAAGATCCCGCAGCAGTTTGTTCAAATTCACAAGCGTGGCGGACTGGTCGCTGGTAGGCTGCTTTTTTTCCGCACGCTCACGCATATGATCAGATATGATCCTATCATAGCTTTGGATAGCGGCGCCTGAATCGAGCTTGCGTTCATTTAACAGTTTTGCAAGCTCTGCAGGATCAAACTGCTCCGCGTCCTTGATGGACATGCCCTGCTCATCAGAGCCGGCCAGTGTGCCCGCGGAAAGATGCGTCACAAAATCCTGCCACAGTCCCGCTCCCGTTTTTTCTCCTGCAGATTTTGAGCGCGACCGCACAATCTCCTGTTCTTCCGTGACATGAAAGTTTCGGTAATCAATAACATGGATTTTAATATGGACAATTGCCGCATCATGCATTGCCTTGCTTATTCCGCCGGACGATCGTATTTCTTCGGGTTTTGTCGTAAGAATGCGGTGAAATTTGACCAACTCATCTTTTAGCAACCCGGAAAGGAAGGTAACTGACGCGATTTCCTGCTGATTCATGGAAAGTGCAAAGTCCCGGTAGACCGGGTTCTTCTGATCAAGATAGTCATGCCCCACGAGCAGAGTGTCCTTAGCCACACCCAAGGTCATTTCCGGGCGGATTTCAAACAATTTTTGTAGAATTTCATAAGCGCGATCAATGCTTTTTGTGATTTGGAGATGTCCGGGAGGGTAAATTCCTACGTTTTTTCTGGAGATGTTCAGCTCAATGACAGCTTCGGACAAAAGGCGCGTATCGAGCGGGAGTTCGCGCGCTGCACGCTGTGGCTGTTCGGGATTTTTTTTGTCCGGAGTTTCTGTCATAGCGTCAATCGTCAGGTCGTATTGTGCCTAACATTATAAAGATTTCTGGCTTTTTTTCCACAAAAAAAATTGTTTTTGTTTTGTTTACCTTCCATCCCGATGCAGATATTCAACCCGCTGTTGTTGGCGTTATAAAAACTTTCATTATGAATAACAGAGTCTTTTTCCTTGACAACCTTAATTCATGGTGATAAATTTAGCACTCGCATATAGATAGTTTTGGGGCTGTAGCTCAGCTGGGAGAGCACAAGGCTGGCAGTCTTGGGGTCAGGGGTTCGATCCCCCTCAGCTCCACCAAAACAACAAACGGGTTGACCTAAAGAAAGGTCAGCCCTTTTTTGTTTTTGATGCGGGTGGATCGAACGAAGCGACGCGGGGAAAAATAATAAGCTGCTAAATGTGACCACCCTCACATATAAATTCTAAAAACAATATTATACTTCGTCTTCTACAAAACATGTATTAAACAAAATAGAGCACAAGGTGTCTCAATATTAAAGCTTTACGAAGCACTTTATTACAATAATAGTTCTATGGAGGTATTATCATGAAAAAGCCGATTCTCGGCACGATTATTTTTAGTCTCTTTTTCACAGCATTCAGTTTTTTAACACCGGCAAAAACCAATGCGGAAGTCAATGTCAGCATAAACATTCCCTTGCCTCCATTGGTAATACCAGCACCGCCTGCTTTAGTGGTAATACCTGAAACGTATGTCTACTATCCTCCTGAGGTCAATGTTGATATTTTCTTTTATCGGGGCTACTGGTACCGGCCGTATCAGGGGCATTGGTTTATCTCTAGCAGATACAACGGCCCCTGGCGGGGCATCGAAGTCCACCGAGTACCTCGCGCGATAATCGGCGTTCCTTCCGGATTCAGAGGAGCGCCTGAGTTCCATGACCGCTTGAAGTATAAAGAAGTAAGAAAGAATTGGAAAGGATGGGAGCGTGACCGGCACTGGGATAACTCTCGCTGGGACAGAGTCCGGCAGGAGCGAAGAGAGTACTATCGGGAACAGGCAAACAGAGGTCATCAGCGTGATCGTGATCAGCAGAATTGGAACAGAGACAACCATGACAGAAGAGGAAACTCGCAGGGAGAGCACGGCAAAGGGCATATGAACAATAAAGAGGGGAATCCGCACATTATCCGATAAACGTGAATTCTGCCCGTCTGTGATATGAAGATAAAGCGGTTTTTTCTGAAATATTAGTAAAGCAACAGGTTGAGCGAGCAAATCTTAACAACATCTTTAAGTTTATTTATCCAGCATATCCCGTATCTTTCGGGCAAGAACAGTTGGTGTTACCGGTTTTTGAAGGAACACCGTGTTCTTGTCCGAAAGCATTTTCTTCGTAAAAATATTTTCCGCATATCCGCTGATAAAGATAGTCTTTACGTCCGGGTTCTGCATCTTGATATTCAGCCAGGCCTCTTTACCGTTCATATTCGGCATGATGCCGTCGAGTATAACGAGTTGTATATTGTCGCCGTTTTTCTTATATCTTGCAACCGCATCCAGACCATCAACTGCCTCTATGACTGTATA
Source organism: uncultured Nitrospiraceae bacterium (assembly GCA_964646375.1). Lineage (GTDB taxonomy): Bacteria > Nitrospirota > UBA9217 > UBA9217 > UBA9217 > JBAZLV01. Next base: position 21,262 of record CAZYEF010000007.1, read on the forward strand.
GCCGTATTCCTGCAGCACGCTCGTTGACATTTTTCTGATGGTTGCATCATCTTCAGCGAAAAGCAAGGTCTCCGTACCGCCTCTGACAGGCATCTCCTCTCCCGTCTTGCGGTCTTCAACAGGGGCTGATCCGTTGGAAGATGGCAGGTATATTTTAAACGTTGTTCCGCATCCGGGCCCGCTGCATACGTTGATAAACCCGTTATGCTGTTTTACGATCCCAAAAACCACGGCCAGTCCGAGGCCGGTGCCCTTCCCCTCTTCCTTAGTAGTATAAAACGGTTCAAAAATCTTCTGTCTTACATCGTCCGTCATCCCCATGCCCGTGTCCGTAACTGCGATAAACGCGTAGGTGCCGCCGGGCTGCTGCACCCCCTCAGCGTCGACAAGCGATTGACTAATAGTTATCAAACCAGTTTTAATGATAATTTCGCCGCCTTTCGGCATGGCATCACGCGAATTAGTCACCAGATTCATCAGTACCTGTTCAAGCTGTCCGCGGTCTGCCACTATATGCAGGTCTTTTGCCGCTGCCTCTACTTTGAGGCGAATGTTTTCTTTAAGCAATCGAAGCAGAAACTTTTCAAATTTCAGAATCACGTCATTCAAATTGACCGTAACAAGATTGACGCTTTGTTTTCTGCCGAATGCGAGCAGACTCTGAGTCAGTACGGTGGCTCTGCTGGCGGCCGTTTGTATCTGCTCGATGCTGTGCCGGTTCGGGTCATCCTGCTTCATTTTCATGAGGGCTATTGCGGCATATCCCACGATAGCGCTCATTATGTTGTTAAAATCGTGGGCCACCCCCCCCGCGAGCTGACCGATGGCCTCCATCTTCTGAGATTGGCGCAGCTGATTTTCTAATAAAATCTTTTCAGTCTCAGCGCGTCGGCGTTCCGTGATATCAAAAAAAACGCAGTGCGTGCTGATAAATTTGCCGGATGCATCATTCTGGATGCGGCCTTCAATATGGACTTCAAGGGGTGAGCCATCCTTGCGCACCAGCTGCAATTCGGAATGAATTTCGCCGTTCTGCTTGAAATCGGCAAATGTTTTTGCAAACATCGGCCTTATTTCCGGGGCCCAGACCATGCTGAAGTTCTGCCCTGTCAGCTCATGGGAGTCATACTGAAGCAAGCGGCACAATCTGTCATTGACATACAGAAAGCGGCCCTCTTCATCCAACGATTGGTACGCGACCGGAGATTGATCAAAAATGCTCCTGAACCTTGTTTCGCTCTCCTGAAGCGCGCGGTTTGCCACTTCCAGGTCCGTGACCTTTTTCTCGAGTTTGTGGAACAAAATTTCGTTGTACTGTCTGAAAAATTCCATCTCCGCACCCAGCGGCTGTTTAGTGGCAGGTCGGGGGGACCGTTCCGTCAGCACCTCTTTGACGACGGCAAGAAGCACTTCCGTATCCTGCGGTTTGACCAGAAATCTGTCGGCTCCCAGCTTTATCCCAAGTTCCGCATCTTTTTCATCAGTGTATGTCGCGGTATAAAAAATAAAAGGAACATTTCCCGTCTGTTCGTCCGACCGTATTGCGCGGCAGAGCTGAAACCCGTCCATTTTCGGCATGAGAATGTCGGAAATAACCAGGTTTATTGTCGCAGTCTTTAGACAACCAAGCGCCTCCAGACCGTTGCCAGCAACAGCGACATCATAACCGTTTCCCTTCAGCAGCGCTTCGAGTAAATAGGTATTTTCCGCATTATCATCAACAATCAGGATGTTCATATTCCCTCCTCTTGTTTCTCGAAAAAAATAGAAATCTCATCCATGATTGTTTCCGGATTAATCGGTTTCTCGATATATCCGTTGCACCCGGCCGCAAGAAGCCTTTCCCGGTCCCCGGTCATGGCATAGGAAGTTATGGCTATAATCGGTATGGCAGCGCAGCTTCGGGATTCCCGGATGCGTCTTGTTGTTTCCAGTCCGTCTATACCCGGAAGCTGAATGTCCATAAGAATCAGGTCAGGCTGTTCACGAAGGGCAAGCTCGACTCCCTCTTCTCCGGTTCTGGTTTGGATTGCCTGATGTCCCATCGTCTTGATAAGAAAAGAAATCAAGTACATGTTTTTTTCATTGTCTTCCACAACCAGTATTTTTTTCACCGCGTCTCCTTTTTCTCGATCGGCATGTTCATTGTGAATTCACTGCCCCTGTTGACTTCACTCGTGGCCGTGATATCGCCGCCCAGAAGTCTCATGAGCTTCTTTGAAATATACAAACCGAGTCCGGTTCCCTCATACTTCGGCATATCAGCGGACGTGATCTGGCTGAAGAACTGAAAAAGCTTGTCCATATCCTCGGTTCGTATGCCGCATCCGGTGTCACGCACGGTAACCGCAGCGGTGCCCATCTTTTCTGTTATCGTCAAACGGACTTCGCCCCGCTCCGTGAACTTGACGGCATTCCCGGTCAGATTGATCAGCACCTGACGTATGCGTTGTTTGTCGCTCCTTATTTCCAAAATGTCCGGCCCTTCCACGACAAGGGAAACGTTTTTTCGCGCAGCCACCGGTTGGAATGAAGACGCCACGTTTCGAACCAGCGGCATCAGATCAAACACGGACATATGCATATCAATCCTGCCGGCTTCAATCTTGCTCAGATCAATGATATCGGTAATCAGTTCCAGAAGGTGGTTTGAGCTGCTCTTAACCATACTCAACTGTTTACGCTGCTCTTCGTTCAGGGGACCAGCCAGGCCCTGCAGCAGGATGCCGGTAAAGCCAATAATGGAATTAAGCGGGGTGCGTAATTCATGGCTCATGGAAGCAATAAAAAGCGATTTAAGACGGTCCAGTTCCTTCAGTCGTGCATTGGCCGCTTCCAGATCTTTTTTTGCCGCGGTAACCTCTTCCAGGGAAAGACGGAGTGCTTCCTGTGAACGCTGGAGTTGGTCGGTGCGTTCATTTACCATCTCCTCCAGATGGAGGCGATGTTTATTTAACTCGGCCTCAATTTTATTCCGTTGGGTAACGTCCCGTATTATGGTCAGAAGACACGGTTGGCCATCCAAGATTATGGTTTCACCGGAAACAAGTCCTTCGAGTACGAGAGATGATTTCGTGCAAAAACGGGCTTCCCGTTCGCGTACCCTCCCACGTTCTTTCAATTCCGTTACGTACCGGCGGCGCTCCTGAGGATCAACCCACAGCTGCAGGTCCAACGCAGTCCTGCCCATTGCTTCATCGCGGGTGTATCCCGACTGTCGAAGGAAGACTTCATTCACTTCAAGCAGGAATCCGTCATCAGCACGGCTTATGATGATGGCATCGGGGGTTGCCTGAAAAGCCTTGTGAAATTTCTCTTCTGAACGGCGCAGGGCATCTTCGGCCCGCTTTCGTTCGGTGATGTCAGTAATAACGGCAACACGGGCCGGCTGATTCTCGTACACCAGCTCATGCGACATGGCCATAATGTCAATCAGCGTACCGTTCTTCTTGAGATGGTGCCATTCTCCTGCATACGTATGACCGCTCATTCCGGAAACCAGATCGATAATCGGTTTTTTTTCTTCTTCTGGATAAAGATCAGGCAGATGCAAAGCCAGGGCTTCATATCGATCATAGCCGTAATGGTTCACAAACGCGTCATTTACGGCGAGCAGTTTGAAGGTGCTGCGTTCATAGATCAGCATCGGTGCCGGGTTTTGAAGGAACAAGTACCGGTAGCGTTGCTCGCTTGCTCGCAACTCTTCTTCTGCTTTCCAGCGTTTCTGCTCTTCCGAAAGTATCAGCCAGGCTTTCGCGCTGACCCAGGAAATGATCACGGCACCAACGAGAACCAGACAGATAATCAGCAACAGCCTGTTTCTAAAAGCAGTTAGCGAAGAGAGGACTTCTTCTTCAGAGGATGTCACTACAATCGACCAGAACGTATTGGCGATATAAACAGGCATATATACCGCATTTTTCTTTATTGGGGTACCGCTTTGAGATGGGACTTTATTGAAGATATAGGTTGCGTTTCCCTGGCGGCCCTGCAGCATATCATGCACCATTGAAAGAAGTGAGGGAAAATCTTTGCATGATTCGTAAACGGATTTTCCGGTAAAGCCCGGGACAGGACTGTACAGGGTTATTCCGTTGCGACTGACGACCCATGCATATCCTGTTTCGCCAATTTTGATTACTTCCAGATATCGTTTTGCCAGGTTTTCAAAATTAATCACAATGGCAAGAGTGCCTTTGAATTCAGATCGTTTAAAAACCGGAACATGAAATACAACAGCGCTGAACCCTTGAACGGTTTTGAATACATCACTTATGACCGGTTTATGATCCTGGAGGATTTTTCGGATATGCTCCTGGTTTGAGACATCTGTTCTTGTCGGAAGGCCATAGGGAGCGGAGTACAATATCCGGCCATACTCATTTACTCTGGTGATTGATCTGATCTGATCATGATGCGCCTCATAGAACAAAGTCATATACTGTTTGCCTTTATCGTCGGCATTGATGACCGCGTCCATCTTTGATAATGAATTGAGAACACCAGTCCAAGTCGTGAAAAAATCTTCAATCCCGCGTGCCGCTTGTTTCGCATGGATTAATTGCGTATTGCTCAGCTGCGTAATTGCGGTATTCACTGCAGTATTATAGATAAGCATGAAAAAGAGAGAAGAAACAGCAGCGAGGACAACTACGAGAATAAGAAGTGTCTTTTTCAAGGAAGCTCCCTCTCACGCCGGCGCTAAAATACATTGAGGTGGAAACAAGATTGAATCCGGGTTCCTGGACTCAATCAAAGAATAAAAAAAGCCGATAGCAAAGAACACTGTTCTTCGCTATCGGCTTTGCATGCTTTTTCGATGGGTAAATCCTGGCATCATATATTAATCGCGTTCCTTCCGGATTTATAAAACCACTGCCGCGCCTTAATTGTTCACCAGAACAAGCTCTGCCAGCTTTCGTATTTACATCTTAGAGAGGTTTACAAAGTAAATAAATGTATCATATCTTTTTTGTCAAAGCAAGCAGTTCATGCAGAAAAATCATGAGAAGAGAGGCTTTTAGAAGACGGGAATCAGGGGGAACAATTCATATCTCCAGGAGCATGCATCTGACTGCGCGGCTGACTCTGATACGTTTAACGTCTGACTTTTTTTGAGAAAAAATCAACCAGAGCATCGACAAATGCAGGAATTGTGTATTCTTTCGGGACAATATCCGCCAGCATGCCATATTCTTCCGCTGTTCGTGCCGTGACGGGGCCGATGCAGGCAACGACTACATTTTCCATAAGGGATGGATTCTCCCTATGACCTATTAGTTCTGCAAAATTGCGCACACTGGAGGAACTGGTAAACGTAACAGCAGTTATCTTTTTGTCTGCAAGAAGTTTGTTAATATTTTTTATTTCCGCAACAGGTTTCACGTTTTCATACGCAGTAACGACCGTGACCTCCGCACCCCGATCCCTTAGTTTCTGCGGAATCAGTTCGCGCGCCTCCTTTGCCCTGGGAAACAGCACTTTCTTGCCTTTTATAGATTCGTTGCGAAACGCATCCACCACCCCCTCAGCCTTGAATTCTGCGGGGATTACATCCGCTTTAACACCATATCGTTCGAGGTTTTCCCCGGTGCTGGGGCCAACCGCACAAATTCTGACATTCTGCAGCGCCCGGACATCTTTGCCAAGGTGTTTGAGTCTTTTCATAAAAAATGTAACTGCATTCACGCTGGTAAAAACAATCCAGTCATATCGGGCGATGCTGTTTAGCGCTGTATCCAGCTCAGACCAGCTGGCCGGTGGCACAATCTCAATAACGGGAAAGCTGATGACTGTCGCGCCGCATTCAATGAGTTTCCTGGAAAAAGTATCCGCTTGATCATGCGAACGGGTAACCGCAATAGTTGTGCCGAACAGCGGTTTTGATTCATACCAGTTCAGTTTTTGACGAAGTCTGACGACATCACCAACGACAATTATTGCCGGAGGGCCAAGTCCGGCTGCTTTTACAGCATCGACAATGTTTGTAAGTGTTCCGTCCGCAACCTTCTGATCTGTTCGAGTCCCCCATTGAATTGCGGCTACAGGCGTATCTGGGCTCATGCCGTTTAAAAGAAGGTTCCTGGCAATAGCCGGAAGATTCTTCATACCCATAAAAAAAACAATAGTTCCGGTACTGGCCGCAATTTTGCCCCAGTCCACTTTTGATTCGGTTTTTTCGGGGCTCTCATGACCGGTAACAAAGGTCACCGTCGCGTTATGGTCGCGGTGCGTAAGCGGGATGCCGGCATAGGTGGGAACTGCTGTGGCTGCCGAAACCCCTGGAACAACCTCAAAGGGAATCCCCGCATCAGCAAGCGTTTCCGCTTCTTCGCCGCCTCTTCCAAATATGAACGGGTCGCCTCCTTTTAATCGAGCGATGGTTTTCCCTTCTTTTGCTTTTTCGACAATCAGCGCGTTGATTTCATGCTGGGGAAGCGTGTGTCTGCCGCTCTGTTTGCCCACATAAATGCGTTCCGCATCCGGACGTCCTTCTTCTAGCAGCTTTTCGTTTGCCAGATAGTCATAAATAATGACGTCAGCTTTTTGCACGCACGCCAGGCCCTTCACCGTGATCAATCCCGGGTCGCCTGGTCCTGCACCGATCAAATATACTGTTCCAACATTTTTTTTCATAGAAAAAGAGAAGCTCGTTTACTTCTTTTCACGCACAAACGGCCAGGAAAAAAGACCACCTTCCAACACGCGTACATTTTTGAATTTCTCGCCTTCCAGTATCCCTTCAGCCTCATATCCACGGAGGCTGATTTTGCAAAACGTTATTATTGTATCATCTTTGTTAAGCTCATTGCAACGGTTCCGGAGCTCTCCCAGCGGTATGTGCTGAATTTTTTTGCTGTCCGCCAGTCTGGCCTGTTTATATTCATTCAACGTTCGCACATCTAGAAAGACCGCTTTTTCATCATCCAGCAGTTTTTTTGCCTGAAGCGGAGATATGCCTTTAAACATTCCGCTAAGCTTATTCAACAGTACATTAGCCGCGACTGCAATGTTATCTATCGGTGAATTATAAGGTGGAGCATAGGACAAATCAATATCGAATAAATCATCAACAGTTCCTCCCAACGTCAGGACGGATGCAACCACATCTATCCGTTTTGCCACATCACCTTCACCCACAGCTTGCGCTCCAAAGATTTTTCTTGTTTTTGCATCGGCTATCAGCTTGATGGTTATTAATCGGGCATTCTCCATGTAGTGGGGCCTGTCGTGGCCTGCGGTGATTACGGATATATAATCATAACCAAGCTCTTTTGCTTCGCGTTCTGTAATTCCGGTTTTACCGATGTTTAAATCCAAGACCTTTACTATCACCGTATTCAAAACACCTTTGAATTCCATGCGGACGCCGAGCAGGTTTTCTCCGATAATACGACCATGCTTGTTGGCAGTAGAACCCATGGGAGCAAAAACTTTTTTTCGCGAAATTATGTTGACGTTTTCCACGCAATCACCACCGGCAAAAATATCAGGGTCATTTGTCTGGAGCGCCGGATTCACGGCTATAGCACCGGTCGTGCCTATTGATAAGCCGGATAACCTGGCCAGATCGACATTGGGCCGTACACCCATAGCCAAAATAACAAGGTCCGTAGGAATTGTTCTTTTGTTCGTTTCAACAGCGGTCACGGCTGAGTCACCGACAAACCTAATAACCTGTTCTTGTGTCAGAATATGAACCCCTGCTTCGTGAAGATAATTTTCCGCCATCCCTGCCATTTCCGGATCGAGAAAGGCAGGGAAAATATTGTCTTTCATTTCAAGCACGGTAACATTATCCGTCCAGATTTTGAGCGCATCCGCCATTTCCATACCCACAAGACCGGCGCCGATTATCACAATATTATTGTATTTGCCCTTTTCCAGGTCCTGACGAATCGATTTTGCTTCATTCGGATGCCAGAAACTGAAAATATTCGCAAGGCCGATACCGGGCAATGCAGGTGTTATCGGTGAAGCGCCTGTGGCAAGCACCAGTTTATCATACGGAAGAATGCTTTCTTCTCCGGTATCCAGCTTTCTGATTGAGACATTTTTTGCCTTTCTATCAATCTTTGTGGCAAGCGTACGGGTCAATACCGTCACATTTTTCACATCATGAAAATAAGCAGGATCACGAACTATTCCCGCAGGAGTCTTCATGAGTTCTTCGATGGAATTTACTTCCGCGCTGACATAGTAGGGCAGACCGCAGGCCCCATAGGATATTAAGTCCCCCTTTTCCAGAACCGTGATTTCCACGTCTGGATCCATGCGTCTGGCTTTTGATGCGGCTTTTAATCCTGTAGCGACTCCGCCTATTATGACTATTTTCATTTCACTTCCTCGTTTTTTTTGATGGAATATCTGATAGGATATAAAAACAGCCCCGCTTCATATCGGGCGGGGCTGAAAATTGCATCCGTCATGAGCCGGATAAAGACCATACGGGATTATTAAAATTCATCTTCCCAGGTGATAAACGGTTTGGGAACATCAACCATGGCGTTTACCATCAGTTCAACCAGGCCGCCATAGATGATATTGTATTTATCTTTGAAACCGTAATAGTTTATCAATGCGTCACGTGCGGCACCCTTGCAGTTAGAACATGGCGCACAATAATATTTCGGTATCGACGGATCAAGCACGTCTTTAAATGCTTCGAGCACCTGTCTGGCTTTCATTCGGGACGACACGCTGTTGCGCCACTCGGGGAAATTCTGGGAATTCATGATCGCAAAACCGCTTCCTCCGCCGCAGCAATAATTGCTCGTCCCTGCGTGAGGCATTTCCCTGAACTGTCCTGGCGTCACAATTTTGTTCAAAATATTTCGCTGAGGAGAAATAATACCCATTAAGCGCACCATGTTGCAGGGATCATGGAGGGTTACCGGAAAATTATTTTTTGCAGGGTCAAATTTAATGGCTCCGCTCATGACAAACTGCTCCAGAAGCGGCAGGCAGGGTTCCCGGGGAATCGCCATGTCTTTTACCAGAACACGATCGGCAATGGTGATCAGGGCTTTGGTGGAATGGCCGCATTCACCAACGACAATCTTTTTTACTCCGAGGTTCTTGGCAGCCTGGACCTGAGCGAGGGCAATGCGCGCAAACTGGATATCATCATACCAGACCCCGTAATTGACCGCTTCATATCCCATCACCTCACTCGACAGCGTCCAATTTAGTCCCGCCGCATCGAAGAGAATGGCAAAAGCAGCCGGATTCTCGGGCCAGGCCATATATTCGCCCGCGTTATGAATAAGAAGTATGTCCGCTCCTTTTTTATCTACGGGAATAACAATACGCTTTCCGATTTTTTCCTCGATCATGTCTTCGATGAATTCGATATTGTCCTTAAAAGCCGGCGGGGTCATGCCTGTTGATGATCCTGTTTTTATATGCTGAATCGTGCCGGATTTGTGGACCGGATCCGGCGCGATCCCCATTTCCTGACTGAATATCTTGCGCAGTTCCCTGGAGAGCAGTGCATTGTCCACTCCCATGGGACACACCGCCGCACAACGGCGGCACAGGCTGCAGCGGTATACCAGTTCAGCAAGACGGTATACCACGCGCCAGTTGAGATCAAGGTCAGCTCCCGCCCATTTGCGAAGCAGTTTTCAGCTTTTCGTGAAATAGCGGCGTATAATACGGCGCAGGACTTCCGGACGGAAATTGGGACGGTAAATCTCCTTGCGTCCGCTTTCTACATAAATATGGCATGCTTCATTGCAAGTGTTGCACTGCATGCAGTATTCAGTACTCAGCGTTGTCGGCTGCAGAAAGCTCCAGTTATTTTCTTTTTGAAACAGCTTTTCAAGGCCGTGGAGAAATCCGTTTACAATGGCTTCTTCTTCCTCTCTGGTCTTGGGAATGGGGAGGTTGAGGGCTGAAAAACCGTCGAGTGAATAATCAATTTTCTCTTTTGTCTCGGGCTTTACTTCCCGGAAAGACGGCTGCTTTTCTTCGCCGGGGAGCGGGTTTAAATCACCGGGTTTGAGAGGAGATATAACAGCATCCGGTGAACCAAAATCTTTGATTTTTGTCTGATGTTTTTTATTTTTCATTTTTCCCCTCCTTCCTTTGGAGGTTCTTCGCCCGCCTGTTCGCCCCAGGATTTTTCCTGCCGGATATGCGGTGCTCCCCAGGTGATTTTGTATTGCAGATACGTGGCAATGTCATTTTCCATCGCGCTGCCGCGTTTCATCATTTCATCATCCCACATGATGTTATGATAGAAGAAATATTTCCCTACGAAATGCATCATCCTGCTGAACGGCAGATACATAAGAAACAAGCAAAAAGCCAGTATCTGCAGCACAAGAAGCGGCTCCCGCACCGTTCCCGGCCTGAACGTTATCAGCGTTAAAACATGTTGTCTGATACCCTGGAAGGAAGGGTCTGCCAATCCCCAGGCAAGCAGCGCTGTTCCGAACAGAAAAAGCATGCAGAATAAGTTGATAAAGCTGACAGCATCCGATATGTAATGTATGTCTTCATCAAATATCCTGAGCCCGAGCAGAATCAGGCTGCCGCAGAAACCGGCGATAAAACCACCTGCGCCCGCAAACAATGTCACATAATAGACTGCGACCGACAAAATGGAATCAGAGTTTGGTGATGCGGGCAAACCGATCAGCGCAAGAACCGCTCCCAGAATGAGAAGGAGAAGCCAGAAAATGCCCAGATATAATCCCGCATGCAGCGGAAAAGTTCCAACCCAGACTTTGGGGTTGTTGATGAATATTTTTTTAATGAACAGCATTTCCTGGCTCATTTCCTTGAGTTCATGAAGGAGTGAAGCATGGGGCTGCAATTCATGAAAATCGACTTTCTGGTATTTGGACCCCTCAGGGCCCTGGTGAGGTATGGGATACAGGTCCCAGCGCAAGTGACGCGGCATATTCAAATATTTTAAAAACGTTGACGCTGTCATGACAAAAGCAAGCGCTATGGCGAAATAAACAAGCGGACCAGTAACAAACCAGGCAAGAGAAGACATAGTAAGCCCCCTGAATGGACTACAGCATTCCCCATCCCCGCGTATATTCCAGAACTATCTGGAACTCACGGTCACTGAACCCTGCCGATAGAAGCAGCTGTTTAGCCTCACCGGCTTCAATTTTCCGGGAAAAACCATGGATCGCTTTTTTATCCGCATGGAAAATAAACCCATGCGCAGTCAGTAATTCCATCATGGATATGACACGAGCCATATGATCTGCGGTTTGTCCGGCCATTTGGCGTATCATGTCCGTGGTAATTGGTTCGTTATTCTTCTCCGGCGATGTAAACAGATGGTCTTCCGGATGCAAGCTGATTGTTACCTGGGTCAGATGAGTCACAATCGGAGTTGTATTTTTTAACGTCTCTGATTCATTCACGATGACCACCAATCTATTTTTCTAAGGAAAAAGTGCTATCTATTCTTTACGAGAAAA